>CALVTZ010000088.1 GCA_944363255.1 uncultured Clostridia bacterium | reverse complement strand
GCGCTTTCAGGGCAGTTCGCTCGACTTCGTGTGGTTCGACGAGGAGCCGCCGCGCGACGTGTACGAGGAGTGCTGTATGCGCCTCATCGACAAGCGGGGGGAGCTGTTCGGCACCATGACGCCCTTGAAGGGGCTGACTTTTTTGTACGAGGAGATCTATCTCAACCCCAAAAACGACGGGGAGATCTGGTACGAATTTATGGAGTGGGCGGACAATCCCTACCTCTCCAAGGCGGAGATCAAGCGGCTGCAGTCGACGCTGGACGAGACGACGTTGCAGGCGCGCCGCTACGGAAGATTTTGCACGCGCGAGGGGCTTGTGTACCCCGAATTTGACGAACGTATTCACGTAATTGAACCATTTGCCATTCCCAAGGAGTGGCAGGACACCATCTCCATCGACCCCGGGCTGAAGAATCCGCTCTCCGCGCACTTCTATGCGACGGACTTCGACGGCAACGTCTACGTGGTCGCGGAGCACTACGTGGCGGAGCGGGACGTGGACTTTCATGCCCGCGCGCTCTTTGCGCTTGCGGATAGGCTGGGCTGGAAGCGGGACGAGCGGGGCAGGCTGCACGCCCTCATCGATCCCGCGGCGGGGCAGCGCACGCTCGCCTCGGCAAAGTCTGTCTCCGAGCTCTTCTACGAGCGCAATATCCTCGTCGATCCGCGCGTGAACAAAGATCTCTTTTCGGGCATCGCGCAGGTGAAGAGCTATCTGAACCGCAACAACGGACTGCCCGATCTGTACATATTTTCAAACTGCACCCAGCTCATTCGCGAGATCAAGAGCTACTTCTGGGGAAGCGGGGAGTCGCCCGTCAAGCGGGACGATCATGCCATGGACGAACTGCGCTACTATCTGATGACGCGCCCCCGCCCCGCGCGGGAGGAGAGGTGCGCGAGCGCCATTTCGCGCGACAAGGACAAGCTCATTCGCAAGCTCAAAAGGAGGAGGTAATGGAAGAGGAGGCGATCAAGCGGGCGATCTTAAAGGTCGCCCTCGGCTTCTCCCTCGAGGAAGTGACGGAGGAATACGGCGTGGACGAGGGGGAACTGCGCCTTGTCAAGCGGCGGGAGACGAGAAAGGACGTCCCGCCCGATCTCAAGGCGGTAAAACTGCTGCTCGACGGGAACGGGGATTATTCCGCACTCTCGGACGAGGAGCTCGAACGGGAAAAACAGCGGCTGTTGTCGCAGTTAAAGGAGGAAGAATTTGAAAAGAAGTAATTCACAGGAGGGGCTTGCAAAGCGCAGGGAGGAGCGGCGCAGGCGCGCGCTCGTGCGCGAGGTCGTTGCCGACTTCGAGCGGC
This sequence comes from uncultured Clostridia bacterium, assembly GCA_944363255.1. GTDB lineage: Bacteria > Bacillota > Clostridia > Christensenellales > Borkfalkiaceae > Gallimonas. The sequence goes on along the minus strand of CALVTZ010000088.1, from coordinate 4,852 downwards.
GCAGGGAGGAGCGGCGCTCCATCGAACAGGGCTGGGCGCTCAACATGAACTTCGTCAGCGGAAACCAGTATTGCGACATTTCGCGCACGGGGGAGCTGGAAGAGGAGGACGCCGCCTTCTATTGGCAGTCGCGGCGTGCGTTCAACCACATTGCGCCCACCCTCGACACCCGCCTTGCCCGCCTTGCCAAGGTGCGCCCCGCGCTCAACGTGCGCGCCTTTTCCGATTCGGAGGCGGACATCAAGACGGCGCGGCTCGCGTCCAACATTCTGCGCTCCGTCAAGGATCGCATCGATCTTGACGCCATCATCTCGCGCGCCACGCTCTGGTCGGAGACGTGCGGCACCGCCTTCTACAAGGTGGTGTGGAATTTTGACGACGGCAAGGTCATCGGAACGGACGCGACGGGGCATTCCGTGCGGGAGGGGGACGTGAACGTCGTTCCGCTCTCGCCCTTTGAGATCTATCCCGATTCGCTCGCCGCCGAGGGCATGGAGGACGTCAAGAGCATCATCCACGCCAAGGCGGTGCCCGTCGCCGAGATCAAGGAGAAGTTCGGCGTGGAGCTGGCGGGCAGAACGATCACAGACTTTTCTCTCATTCCATACTCTTCGGCAGGGGGCTGGAAGCGCCCTTTGAGCGGGGAAAGCCGCCCCTCAGGGGAGAATATGGAGATCTTAATTGAACGGTATACCCGCCCAAGCGGAGAATATCCCGGCGGGCGGTTGGAGATCGTGGCAGGGGAGGAGCTTTTATTTGAAGGAACCCTCCCTTACCGCAACGCAGATCGCGGCGAGCGCACCCTGCCCTTCATTCGGCAGACGTGCATCGCGCTCGCGGGCGCCTTCTTCGGGACGTCCGTCGTCGATCGCATGATCCCCCTTCAACGGGCGTACAACGCGGTTCGAAATCGCAAACATGAGTTTTTGAATCGCCTCACGATGGGGGTAATTGCGGTGGAGGACGGCTCGGTGGACGCGGAAGAGCTGGCGGAGGACGGGCTGTATCCCGGGAAAGTGCTCGTCTATCGCCAGGGCTCGGAGGCGCCGCACTTCCTCGAAGGGAGTTCGCTGCCCGCGGAATTTGCGGAGGAGGAGCAGCGCATCGCAAACGAGTTCATCCTCGTTTCGGGCATGAGCGAAATTTCGCGCAATTCTGCAAATCCCACCCACGTCACTTCGGCGACGGGGCTCCAACTGCTCATCGATCAGGATACCAACCGTATGCGCATGAGCGTAGAGAGCGTAGAACGGGCGGTGGAGGAGGCGGGAAAGCATATCCTGCACCTCTACAAACAGTTCGCCGCCGCACGCAGGCTGCTGCGCATGACGGGCACGGGCGGGGAGACCGAACTTTACTACTTCGACGCAAGCGATATCTCGGCAGACGACGTGCAGTTTGAAACGGGATACGACAAGACGCCCGAGGAGATGAAGGAGGAGATCCTCGAACTTCTCAAACTTGGACTCTTGCAGGACGAAGCGGGCAACTTCACCGCGGGCTCGCGCAACCGTGTGCTCGAAGCCATGGGGTACGGTTCGCTGGTGAATGCACGGGACATCTCCGATCTGCACATCAAAAAGGCAGAGCGGGAGAACGTTCTTCTGGCGCAGCGCGACGTGGAGGCGGACGGGTATGACGATCATACCCTGCACACCGTCGAACACCTGCGTGCCCTGCTTTCGGGCGGGGAGAATGACGAGGCGACGAAGGAGAGGCTTGTGCGCCACCTCGAAAGTCATCGCCGCATGGGAGGAAAATAATGGAAGAGACAACGAACCCTATGGAGCGCGCGCCCAAACAGGACGCGCCCGCCCTGGGAAAATTCAAGGACGTGGACGCACTCCTGCACGCCTATGAGGCGCTGGAGGCTGAATTTACCCGCCGCAGTCAACGGCTGAAGGCGCTCGAAGAGGAACGTGAGCGCGCCGCTTCCGTCGAACAGGCAGACCATGGCGAGGACTTGCTGCGCGCCGCCAAAGAGAGCGAACAGGTGCGCTCTGCCATCGTGCAGGACTACCTCGACTCGCTCAGGGGCGTTCCCTTGATGGCGGGCGGCGGAACGGGCGTCACCGCGCCCCCCGTACGCCCCAAGAACTTGTCCGAGGCGGGTTCGCTCGCTCTCGGCTACTTCAAAAACAACAGAAAATAAGGAGTAAAATATGGTAACAACGCAATCTGCAGACAACGTACTCAAATCGTACTATCTCGGCGTGGTCGCCGATCAGCTCAACAAGGAGGCGAACCCCCTGCTCGCGCGCATCAAACAGACGAGCGCGGACGTGTGGGGCAGGGATGTGAGAAAGGCGGTGCGCATCGGCATGAACGGCGGCATCGGCGCGGGCACGGAGGAGGGCGCGCTGCCCACCGCGAGCGGGAATCGCTATGCGCAGTTCGTCTCCACCCTCAAGAACCTCTACGGCACCATCGAGATCTCGGATAAGGCGATCCGCGCCTCCGCAAGCAACGAGGGCGCGTTCGTCGACCTGCTCAACGACGAGATGGACGGGCTCGTGAAGAGCTCTTCTTACAACTTCGGGCGTATGCTCTTTGGCGACGGCACGGGCAAGCTCGCCACCATCTCCACGGCAGCCGCGGGCGTGTACACGCTGGACAGCGTGCAGGCGATCGCAGAGGGGATGCTCGTGGACATCTTCAACGAGGACGGCGACGTGCACACGGGCGCAACGGTGCTCACCGTAGACCGCGCCAAGAAGCAGATCACCCTCTCCTGCGCCAACTTCACCCTCGCCTCGGGCAAGCACTACGCCGTGTACGTGCAGGGCAGCAAGGGGTTGGAACTCACCGGGCTTTCCGCCATCTTCGACGCGGACACGCTGTACGGCATCGCGCGTGAGGGCAACCCCTGGTTGGATCCCTACACCGAGGCGTCGGTGGGCGCGCTCACCGATACTAAGATCCAAAAGGCGATCGACACGGTGGAGGAACGCTCGGGCAGCCGCATCAACTTCATCGTCTGCTCGTGGGGGGTGCGCCGCGCGCTTGCAAAGGCGCTTGCGGAAAAGCGCGTCATCGAGAGCGTAGAGCTGGAGGGCGGCTTCCGCGCCATCACCTTCAACGGCATCCCCGTCGTGGCGGACAGATTCTGTCCCGCGGGCACCATGTACCTGCTCAACACCGACGACTTCGCCCTGCACCAGCTTTGCGATTGGCAGTGGCTGGAAGGGGAGGACGGCAAGATCTTGAAGCAGATCGCGGGCAAGCCCGTGTACACGGCAACGCTCGTGAAGTATGCCGAGCTCATGTGCTACCGTCCCTGCGGGCAGGCGCGCCTTTCGGGTATCACCGAAGAGTAAGGAGGCGGGCAGATGCTGGTATCCGAGATCATTGCATACGCTGCTTCCAATCTCGGACGGGACGACCTGCTCTCCGAGATCAAGACGGCGAACAAGAACGAGACGAACGAGGAGCTGCTCGCGCTGCTGCGCGCGTATAACCTCGTGGAGAACGAACTTGCGCTCGACTACTTTCCGCTCAAAAAGACCATTCGCCGCATCGCGACCTCCGGGCGCGTGTCCTATACGGATTTTTCCGAAGCGCCTGTGAATATCCTCTCCGTCACGCAGGAGGGCAAGCCCATCGCGTGCACCTTTGACAGCCTGGGCTACGACCTGCCCGCCGGCGTGACGGGGTATTACGACGTGGAGTACACCTATCAGCCCTCCCCCACGGAATACGGGACGGACGCAGAGCTTGCAAAGGGCGTCTCCGCGCGCCTCGCCTCCTTTGGGGTGGCGTGCGAGTATTGCCTCATGTTCAAGCGCTTTGACGAGGCGGCGGTGTGGGAGCGGAAGTACCGCGACGCCCTGCGCGCCATCGGAATGCTGCGCAGAACGCTTGCCATGCGTTCGAGGAGATGGGTATGATGCGGGTGGAAAAGCGGGCGATCGACGCGCCCGACCGCCGCGTGCGCCGCGTGCGGTTTGACCTGAAGGCGCTGCGCGCCGCCGCGAACAAGGAGTATCATCTGCGCGTTCAGGGGGATGCGCTCCTGCGCGGCGAAGGGGGTTCGCCCATATACAGCCTCAACGGTTCCACGGCGCGCATTTACTGCGCGAGTGACGTGATTTTTGCATACGATTCGCATTATGATGTCCTTTACGACCTCAAAAACGACTACAGCTTCTCCGGTTACGGCGAGCCGCAGGCGATCGTCGGCGCGCGCAACATCGAGAATGCGGGCGAGTATTACGTGGTCTACAGGACCGCCATCAGGAAGCTGTACGGGGAGACGTGCACCAAGGTCGCCAACTTCGGCGGGCACTTCGCGGCGCAGCACGGGGAGCGTATGTTCGTGGCGAACAAGAACTTCCTCTATTACAGCGCGCCGCTCAAGTGGGCGAATTGGGGCAGCGGCAACAACTTTGAACTGCCCGCTGCGGGCGGTTACATCGTGTCGATGGTGGCGTTCCGCGACAAGCTCTATCTCTTCCGTGAACACGGGGAGGTGACGCGCTTTTCCATGTTGGGGGAGGAGTTCAACGCCAAGGCGGTATCGCTGCCCTGCCCGGGCGGTGCCATCGCGCGGGGGAGCGCCGTCGTGTGCGGCGACAAGATGTACTATCTCGCCGAACAGGGGTTGTACTCCTTCGACGGCTCTTCCTTTCGCGCGGTGGAGCACGAACTTGCGCCCGCGGCAGACCTCGCGCCCTTCCGCACCGCTTCGGTGGGCGGGAAGTACTACGCGGTGGGCGATGACGATCCCAGCTTTCTCTACTGCTACGATCCCGTGCGCGGCGAGGCGCGCCTGCTGCACTTAAAGGGCACCGACATTGCCGCGTGCGACGGAAAGCTGTTTTATCTGTACAGCGGCAAGGTGTGGCAGATGACG
>CALVTZ010000087.1 GCA_944363255.1 uncultured Clostridia bacterium | reverse complement strand
GCTTTTCGATGACGCCAACGTCGCGCCCCGCTTGATTTACGGGATCTTTGAGTTCGTCAAGTTCGTTTGCCATATATTTTATCCTCCTTAAAATTATCAATCAAAAAAGTCGTCGCCGCCGTCGTCATTGCCGTCGGGATCGGAGAAGTCGTCCGACTGCGCTTGCCCTGCGTGCGCCGACGCGCACGCAGCCTCCGTCTCGATGGGCTCGGCGGTGACAAGGCTTGCGTCCGGCTCGCCCGCGCGCTGCGCGCCGGGCGCCGCATTCTCCTCGCGGGTGAGTGCCTCCAAGAGGCGGGCGGAGATCTCCTGCGGGGTGGGCGCAGATTTGCTTGCCATGCCGTACAGCTCGCCCAGGCGCGCGTCGTTGAGCGCGCCGAACACCGCTTGCCCCACGGGGATGGCGAGCAGTCCGCGGCTGAATGCCGTGCGGTCTGCATAGTTGCGCGTAAAGGCGTTGAGTTCGGGATCGAAGCTCTTTTTATAGTACTCTTCCCGCGTGCCGCCCACGTTCTTCACCTGCATCACAGAGCTGTTGGTGAGCGGGATATATTCCGTCCAATATACGGGCACGTTGTGAATGTCCCCGTCCCCGCCCATGCGCGGCACGAAGGTCACGCGCGGGATGGCGTCGAAGGAGTACGCGTCCACGCACACCTTGTCGGATTCCCCCTCCTTGCCCACAAAGCGCGTCTTTAAGATGGTCTGCGTCTTGGTGTTATAGTGCGAGAAGGTCGCGGGATCGAACTTATTTGCAAGCGCCTCCGTCTCAAAGGAGGTGTAGTTGCTCTCGTACACGTCCTTGAAGATATACTCCTGCGGCTTTTGCAGGCGGTATGCGGGAATGGCGAGCAGCGGCGCAAAGTCAAAGTAGAGGGAGCGGAAATATTCGCAGTTAAAGGTGAGGAAGGTGTTGCGGATGCCGTCGAGGTCGTGCCCGATATAGCGGGAGGGATCGGTGTCGATGTCCCAATACTGCGCGTGCTCGGAGCGGATGCAGTTGAGCATCTTGCGCTTGTAGAAGGCGAAGTCGTCGCCGTACGCCTCGCCCGAGCGAATGAGGTGCAGCATATTCTTCTGCGCGAGCGGGGTGAACAGCAGGCGGAATTCCACCTCGTTGTCGCGGTCGAGCGCGCCGAAGAGCAGGTCGAACTCCGCATTGCCCATCTCGGTGAACTGCCCCGTGCCCGAAGTGAGCGCCTTTTTCATCTTGCGGCGCAGCTTCTTCTGCCCCCGCTTGACCTTGCGCTCCACCTGTTCTTCCGAGAGATCCTCCGCGTGCGTTGCGACGCGGGAGAAGCTGAGCGAGGGCGCAGCCTCGTTGCCGTAGTACAGGCGGGTATCGTAGGAATAGTTGGGTGCGGGCGCGGTGACGGACGCATACAGCGTCTGCGTGTGCGTGACCGCGTGCGTGTTCCCCTTGGAATCGCGCGAGTACGTCACCCAGCTGATGACGAGCGAGCCCGTATACGTCTTGTTGAAGATGTTGCACACGAAGTCACGCTCGTACAGGAAGGGACACCCCTCCACCTTGCCGGAGAGCACGCACACCGTGGAGCGCGACGTATCGCTGTTCTCTTGCAGACCGTACTTGTTCTTCATGAGGTCGAGCGTCTCTACGCTGAACTGCTCGTCGAACTTGAAGTCGGGATCTGTCTTTTCGATGATCTCGCGCGTCATGTTGTAGGTGAAGAGCACGTGCAGCGGCTGAAGCTGTTCGAAGCACTCCTGCCTGATGGCGTTTGCCTTGGCGTACGCCTCATCATACTTGCTCTGCCGCTCCTTGATCATCGACATGAGCTTTGCGCACAGCACGATGAGCAGCGTGACGACGATCCCCACGCACAGCCCGCCGCCCAGATAGTAGTACCACGCGCCGTTGGAAACGCCGCACAGGAAGAGAATGACCGCCGCGATCGCCGCAATGATGATAAACGCGATGACCACGCCGCGCAGGATCTTGGCGGAATCCAGCTTTTCGCGCAGCGCGTTTGCCTTGGCAGCCGCTGCGTTGTAGCGCGAAACGCTTGCACGGTGCTCCTCCACGTTCACGCCCGACTTCTTTACGAGGTCGTCGAAATACTCCTCCGCATTCTTGCGGAAGGCGTCCTTGAGCACGCTCTTATAATATTGAAGCGGTTCGAAATCAGCAAGTGTATCCATAGTCTTATTCCCCACGCAAAATACATTATAGTATATTCGACAAAATTTGTCAATACCTGCGCATCTTATTGTGCAACGAAAAAACCGCCCGAAGGCGGTTTGAAGCTGCTTACGCGTCCATCATATCGAGGATGTTGCGATAGATATTGGTATCTTCTTTCAAATACGTATTAAAAACAATGCGCAATTCGCACTGCGGGTGGCGCAGCTTCCAGCCGAGCACCGCGCCGCTTGCGATCTCCGCCGCCTCCGCCCGCGGGAAGTTGAATACCCCCGTGGAGAGACAGCAGAAGGCAACGCTTTCGATCCCCGCCTCGCTTGCAAGATCGAGACAGGAGAGGTAGGCTGCGCGCAGCGCCGCGCGGTCGCGCTCCGTCACCTCCCGCCCCACCATGGGGCCCACCGTGTGCAGGATATAGCGCGAAGGCAGGTTGTAGGCGCGCGTGAGCTTGGCGCTCCCCGCCTCCTCCTCCCGCCCCTGCGCGGCAATGAGCGCGGCGCAATCCCCGCGCACCTGCATTCCCGCATAGGAGTGGATGACGTTGTCGATGCAGTTGTGCCCCGGCAAAAAGCAGCCGAGCAGCCCCTTGTTCGCCGCGTTGACGATGGCGTCCGCATTCAGGCGGCAGATATCCCCTTCATACAGCGCAATGCCATGTTCGGAGTAGGAAAACTCCCCCACGTCCACGATGCCGCGCTCCAGGCTCTCCGTCCAGAACAGCCTGTCCTGCAGGGAAAGGATCTCCTGCGGCACGGGCAGGGGCGGGCGCTCGTTCATGTAGCGGCGCACGAGTTCGCGCTTGCGCGCATAGCTTGCGCTGAACGCCGCGATGAGCCCGCGCTCGCGCAGCAAAAATTTGAGCAGCTCGTCGATCGCCTGTTCCCGCTCATTTTCGCCGAGCGGCACGGGGCGGGCAAGGGGCGTAAGATCGACGACGCCCTTCATCTCGTCGAAGGTCACTTCGTGCCCTTCTTATTCTTGTTGAAGTTGATAAGGCACCCCGCAAGCAGGATCGCCCGCTCGTCCTGCGTGAGTGCGCCCGTCTCCAAAACGACGTCGTGCGTCTTTCCGCCCGAGATGACGGTCGCGATCATGCGCTCGTCGCCGCGGCGAATGGCGCCATCCACCCCCTCGATGAAGAGGTAGTCGCCCACTTTGAGATCGAGCTTTTCTGCGGTGAAGGGAATGAGCCCCCAGTTGATGAGGTTGGAGCGGTAGCGCTTGGTCGCGTACTCCTTGCACACGTTGGCAACGCCGCCCAGCACGCGCTGGCAGCTTGCCGCCTGCTCGCGCGCAGAGCCGTCGCCGGGCTTGTTGGAGACGACCACGCTCCCGTAGATCGTGCCTTCGGGCAGGTGGAAGCCGCCCAATTCCGCAAGCACGCCCTCGGGCAGCGCACCGCTTTCACGGCGGGAGAGCTCGTCCTGCTGCACCGCCTTGGCGCGCCCCACATAGGCGGGATCCTTGCGCGAGAGCGTGAAGGAGGAGAGCTTGACGGGGTTGGAGCGATAGCTGCTCGTCTCCCCCGAGGGGATGAGTTCGTCCGTCGTCGTCACCGCGTCTTTGAGCACGGAGACGACCTTCATGAGCAAGTTCTTGCCCAGCGCGATCTGCTCCGGCCAATCCGCAATGTTGGGGCCGTACACGAGCTGCGCGTCCTTTTGCGGCTTGAGCGCGCCGTGGTAGACGCGGTTTTCATAGATCTTGCCGTCGAACTTGTACTTTTTGAGGCGCTTGGAATAGTCGAAGCCGAGCGCGGAGGTGAGCACGCCCCCGTTCGCGGCGGTGGCTGCGATGGAGCGCGCGTCCATGAGCGCCACGGCGGAGAGCTGCCCGTCTGCGGGTTTGCTCCCCTCTCTGTTCTCAAAGTTGCGCGTGGTGTGGCGAATGGAGAGCGCGTTGTTGGAGGGCACGTCGCCCGCGCCGAAGCAGGGACCGCAGAAGGCGGTCTTTAAGATGGCGCCCGCCTGCATGAGCATCCCCGTGTAGCCGTTTTCCGCAAGGCTCTTATAGATGGGCTGGGAGGCGGGATAGACGGAGAGCATGAACGCCCCCGTGCCCGTCGACTTGCCGTTTAAGATCTCCGCAGCCTCGGCAATGTTCTCGTACGTGCCGCGCGCGCAGCCCGCGATGACGCCCTGATCGACGTACACCTTGCCGCCCTTCACCTTGTCGGTGAGGGTGAAGGAGTCGTCCCCCTTGATCTTGCGCCCCTGCTCCTCGCACTTTTTGAGCAGCGGAATGGGATCTGCCAAAAATTCGCGAATGGTATAGGCGTTGCTGGGGTGGAAGGGCAGCGCGATCATGGGCTCCACGCGCGAGAGGTCGATGGTGATGCCCAGATCGTAGTAGGCGGGCTGGACGGGTTCGAGCTTCTTATAGTCCTCCGCCCTGCCGTGCGCCCTGTAATATTCCTCCGTCTTTTCGTCCGTCTGCCAGATGCTGGAAAGGCAGGTGGTCTCCGTCGTCATGACGTCGATGTCGTTGCGGTAGTCCATGGAGAGGTTGGCAACGCCGGGACCGAAAAATTCGAGGATCTTGTTCTTGACAAAGCCGCTCTTGAAGGTCGCCTTGACGAGGGCGAGCGCCACGTCCTGCGGGCCGACGCCCTTTCTCAGCTTGCCCTTGAGATAGACGCCCACGATGGCGGGACGGGCGACGTCGTACGTCTGGGAGAGCAGCTGCTTGACGAGCTCGCCGCCCCCTTCGCCGATCGCCATGGTGCCCAGCGCGCCGTAGCGGGTGTGCGAATCGGAGCCGAGGATCATACTGCCACACTTCGCCCCGCATTCGCGCATATATTGATGGATGACGGCAAGGTGCGCGGGAACGTAGTCGCCGCCGTATTTCTTCGCCGCCGAGAGGCCAAAGACGTGATCGTCCTCGTTGATGGTGCCCCCCACCGCACACAGGGAGTTGTGGCAGTTGGTGAGCACGTAGGGCACGGGGAAGGAGGAAAGTCCGCTCGCCTTCGCCGTCTGAATGATGCCGACGTAGGTGATGTCGTGGGAAGTAAGCGCGTCGAATTTGAGCTTGAGCGCCTCCTCGCTGCCGCGGTTGTGCGCGGTGAGAACGGAGTGAGCGATGGTGTTTTTCACCGCCTTCTCCTTTTTATCCGAGGTCATGAACGCCTGCGTCTCCTTGACGAGCTTGCCCTCCGTGTAGTACACGCCCTGACGGATGAGTTTGACCATAAGTGCCCTCCAAAAGAAAAAAGTACTTCTCCTTTATTATAACGGATACGACAAATTATTTCAAGCGTTCCCGCCCGCCTTTATCATTTTCGCGCGGAATTTTTCGAGAAGGGATACAAGCATTTGCTTTTTTTGGCGCCATCGGCTATAATGGAGACATGAAAGAGCAAACTTCGCCGTCCAAGCGGCAATTCTATCCCCTTCGCTTCTCCACCCCGCTGCTGTGCGTGCTCGTTTTGGGGCTCGCGCTGTGCGCCGTCTGTTTCGCGCTCACCACGTGGCAGTTCACCATCTTTTTGAGCGGGGACAGCCTCGCCGCGGCGTTCGAATGGGTGCAATACGCGCTGCTCTACCTCGCGAGCGCCTTCTTCACCGCATTCATCCTCTCCATCCTGCTGTGCGCGCGCTGCAAGATCGCGGGCGAGCGCCTCGTCGTGCGCTTTGGCATCGTCGCCGTGAAGTACGCGATCGATGAGATCGAGAGCGTGACCATCGTGCGCGAGCTCGGGCGCGTGGAAGTGCTGTTCGCCTCGGAAAAGGCGCAGCGGCTCATACTCCTTCTGCGCGAGCGCGACTGCAACGACTTCGTGCGCACGCTCACCGAGGCGCGCGAGGAGATCGAGGTGGACTTCGTCTCCCCCGATCAAAAGGACAAAAAGAAGAAATGATCCTGATGAATTGCCAAAGCAAGCGCAACACTTTCTAAGATTTTCATTGAACAAATCTTGTGGTGTGCGGTAATATAGGACCTTTTTAGACCTGGCGTTTAAGAGCGCTAGGTTTTTCTTTAATGTTGTGGGACTTACTCTCGATAAGTTCCTGCCCTTCGGATAAAACTCTCGCAGCAATCCGTT
>CALVTZ010000086.1 GCA_944363255.1 uncultured Clostridia bacterium | reverse complement strand
CAAGCGAGCGGATACCGCCGCGCACCATGAGCAGGGCAGCCGCCTTTCCCACTACCTTGTCCGTAAGCTCCGCGCCCGCAAGCGCCTCCTTTGGAAGGCGCAAAAGCACCGCGACGCCGCGCTCGAAAAAGTATTCCGTCCTGCCCTCCCGCGTGATGGCGAGCGTTGCGCCGTTCGGGAGGGGGAAGCGCTCACCTGTCACGGCGCAGGAGGGCGGCGAGCCCCATGATGAGCAGGGGCAACAGCGCAAGCTGCACATACAGCCCCGTAAGTCCTGCCGCAATGCTTGTCCAGGCAGCGCCCGCGCTCTGCCCGCCGATGAGGAAGGCAAGGAAGGCGGTGAACCGTCCTGCAAGCTGCGCCGCGAGCACGGCGGGGAAGGCGAGAAGGGGCGTCTTTGCAATGCGGCGGGAGAAGAACCCGCTCACCAGCCCGAACACGGCAAGTTCTGCGACCATGTAGGGAAGGCGCGCCGCGGCGGGCATCGCATTGCCCAGCGCGAGCGTGGTGAGCGCAAAACTAAAGACGGGGGAGAGTACGCCCACGCCAATTCCCCACACGGGACCGAGCAGGCAGCCCGCAACGAGGACGGGCGCGTACATGGGCAAGAAACGCGCGCCCGCGCTGCTTCCGCCCGCGAGGTGGGCGATCTGCGGCAGCGCAAAGGCGGCGAGCACGAGGCAGAGGGAGATCACGCCCTTCACCGTGATGCGAATGAGTGGCTTGTGTTTGGATAAAACGGCATCCAGCATAGTTGGCTCCTGAAAGTGTGTTTGCGCGCATTTTCCGTGCGCGAGCACGATTATAGCATGAAGTGCGACGCTCGTCAAGCGGGGAAGCTCATTCTCCCGACTCAATGAGTTCGCAGTCGTACAGCGTGGGGTTGAAGGACTCCTCGCTGGGGTAGGAAAACTTCTCGTCGAGCACGAAGTCGCGCGGCAGATCGCGCGGGGTGTGCCCCGTGAGCGATTTGAGCACGCGGTTGAAGGAGCGCACCGTACCGAAGCCGCAAAGGTCGCTCACCTCCGTCACCGTCCTGCCGCCCTCCTTGAGCATCCGAATGGCGTTGTCCGTGCGCACATAGTTGAGGTACTGCGAAAAGGTGATGCCCGTGGAGGCGTGAAAGAAGCGGGAAAAGTACGCGTCGCTCATGTTCATGAATGCCGCGCCGCCTTCAAAGGTGTACTCGCCGTAGCGCGCGTTCACGTCCTCCAAAAGTCGCTTGAGCGAGCGTGCGCTGTCCGTCTCGGGGCGCTCCACGATGGGTTCGCTGCGGAAGATCTCAGCCATCAAATGCAAGATCTCCGCCGCCGCGTCCGCGCCCGAAAAGGGGGTGCGGGAGAGCAGGCAGGTGCGCAGCGCCTGGTAGATCTCGGGGATGGGATATTTTAGACTTAACTTAGGAGAGGCAAGATGTGTCTCACCAAAATACGGCTTTACAATATTATAGTCGAACACGATGACGATGAGCACGGTGCCCTTTTCCCGCGCCTGCATATAGTGCACCGTCTCGCTGTCCACAAGCAGCGCGTCGCCCACCGTGAGGGTGTGCGTGCGCCGTTCGCAGAACACGTCGATGCTGCCTTTTTCCACGTACAGCAGTTCGCAATCGTAGTGCCAATGGAGCAAGTTGTGCGAATTGCGATACTTGCCCACCCAAACGCCCGTCGATTGCGCGTAATTCCATGTCTCACGTTTTGCGATCATTGGGAGTTCCTCCTTTATTTTATTATAATCTGAAACAATTCATTTGTCAATCAATTCATGTCAAGAAATGTCCGATTTTCGACAAGACATTACTTGAATCTTTTTTCTGCGTCTGCTATAATGTTCTCGAACAACAGGGAACGACGGTGCGCCGCTCGCAAAGTCCCCTGGATCCATTAAATTCGTTCTTCCTCATTCCCCCTATATGATAGGACAAAGAGGCGGCAATTGCCGTCTTTTTGTCATGATATGAGGAATGCAGGCGCAATATCAAGGAGTATCGTATGACGGTAAACGAGGCGGTGGAAAAATTAGTAAGTTATGCGCGCGCGAAGCTCGCCCTTGACGAGCGCAACGAGCTGTATGCGCGCAACGCGCTGCTCGAGGCGATCGGAGCGGAGGGCTTCTCGCCCACGGGCGCAAGTTATGAGGGAGAGCCCATCGATGAACTCTTGCGTGCGTTCTGTTTGGCGGGCGCCAAAGAAGGGTATTTTAGTGAGGAAGTGGGCGAGGCGGTGTGCGACCGCGTGATGGGCGCGCTCATGCTCACGCCCAAGGAGGTGGAGGAATCCTTCGCGCTGCGTATGCGCACCTCCTCCAAGCGCGCCACCGATTGGCTGTACGAATACTCCGTGCGCGGCGACTATGTAAAAAAGGCGAAGCTGGATAAGAACCCGCGCTTCCGCGCAGAGAACGGGCTCATCGTCACCATCAACCTTGCAAAGCCCGAATTTCGCGACAGCAAGAAGGCGGCAAGCGGAAACGCCGTCAAGAGCGGCTATCCGAGGTGCACCATCTGTCGGGAAAACGAGGGGTACGCGGGGCGCAACAAGCACACGCTGCGCACCGTCTCCCTGCGGCTGGGCGGGGAGAATTGGTTCTGGCAATATTCGCCCTACGGCTATTTCGATCAGCACGGCATCGCGGTAAACTGCACGCACACGCCCATGCACGTGGATAAGGGGACGTTCGTCAAACTTATGGACTTTGTCGATCTCTTCCCGCACTACTTCATCGGCTGCAACGCGCCGCTGCCGCGCATCGGGGGAAGCGTGCTCGCGCACGACCACTTCCAGGGCGGCGGGGAACGCCTTCCGCTCTTTGACGCGGGCGTGAGTATCCCCATGCGGCACAGGAGTTTTCCTGACGTTTTGGCGGGCGTGCTCGATTGGTACGGCACGGCGGTGCGCCTCGTGGGGAAGAACCGCGAGGCGGTCGCAACGCTTGCGGAGTACATTCGCGCGGCGTGGGTGCGCTACCGCAACGACGCGCTCGGCATCATTCCCGAGGACGAAGAGGGAGTGCACAGCGCGGTGAGCCCCACCGTGCTCAAGAGTGAGCGCGGGTACGAGATGACGCTCATCCTGCGCAACAATATCACGAGCGAAGAATATCCGGACGGCGTATTCCACGCCCATCCCGAATTTCACGCCATCAAGAAGGAGTCCATCGGGCTCATCGAGGCGCAGGGGCTGTTCATTCTCCCCGGCAGGCTGGTGGCGGAGTTGGGCGAGCTGAAGGACGCCATTCTCAAGGGCGAAGGGCTTCCCGCAGGGCGGGAGGAGTATCGCATGGTCTTTGAGGAGGCGGCTGCCCGCGTCAAAGAGCGCACCAAGGCGGGCGTCGATCGCGCCATGGAGGAGGAACTCGCCTCCGTGTGCGAGCGCATTCTCGGCAATACGGCTGTCTTCAAAACTCAACAGGAGACGGCGGAATTTTTAAGAGGGGTAGGATTTTATGAAGCGTGAGAAGGTCATCGGCAAGTACGACTATATCGTATCTGCGGCGGGCAGAGTGAATATCATCGGCGAACACGTCGACTACTGCGGCGGAAAGGTGATGCCCGCGGCGCTCTCCCTGCGCAACGCGGTGTACATTCGTCCCAACGGCACGGACAAGATCAACCTCTCCTGGACGGACCTTCCCGATAAGGTCACGCTGGACATCAACAAGCTGGGCGAATACCGCGATCTCAAACACGCAAAATATCAGGCGGGCAGCGCCTATTTCTGGCAGCAGGCGGGGCACAAGATCGTCGGCTGCGATATGGTGCACGACTGCACCGTTCCCTTCGGCAGCGGGCTCTCTTCCTCCGCCGCCATCGAAGTTTCCACCATCGCCGCCCTTGCGACGGTCGCGGGGGAGGCGTTCGATCCCGTGGAAGTCGCGCTCGTCGCGCAGAAGGCGGAGCGCGAATATACGGGGGTGAACTGCGGCATCATGGATCAGTACGCCTCCGCGTGCGGCAAGAAGGGACACGCCATCCTGCTCGACTGCAAGTCGCTCGAACGGGAGTATGAGCCCGTGGAGCTTGGAAAATATTCCCTCGTCATCATCAACTGCAACAAGCCGCACAACCTCGTGGAGAGCAAGTACAACGAGCGCCGCGCGGAGACGGAGGAGGCGCTTGCCGTCATCAAGGCGCAAACGCCCATCGACTGCCTTGCAGACCTCTCGCCCGCCGACTTTGCAAAGTATGCGGGGCTGCTCTCGCCCGTGGTGAAAAAGCGTGCCGAGCACGTCGTCATGGAGTGCGAGCGCGTGCGCCAGGCGGCGGAGGCGATGAAGGCAGGGGACATCGTGCGCCTCGGCGCATTGCTCAACGCCTCGCACGACTCCCTCTCCCGCCTGTATGAAGTCACGGGCAAGGAGCTCGATAGCCTTGCAGGTGCGGCGCAGGCGCACCCCGCGTGCGTGGGTTCGCGCATGACGGGCGCGGGCTTTGGCGGCTGCACCATCTCCATCGTGGAGACGGCGCAGGTGGAGGACTTCAAGGCGTTCGTTGCCGCCCGCTACGAGGCGGAGACGGGGTATCGCGCCGCCTTCTATGACGCAGACATTGCCGACGGCATCACGGTAACAAAACTCTCTTGATCGAAATTTTCGGAGGTATATTATGACGGTACTTGTAACGGGGGGCGCGGGCTTCATTGGTTCGCACACCGTAGTGGAATTGCAAAACGCGGGCTATGAGGCGGTCGTCGTCGACAACCTCTCCAACGCCAGCGAAGAGAGCCTCAGGCGCGTGGAGAAGATCACGGGCAAGAAGGTGAAATTCTACAATGCGGACGTGCGCGACCGCGCGGCGCTCGAGCGCATCTTCAGCGAGCAGAAGATCGATTGGGTGATCCACTTCGCGGGGCTGAAAGCGGTGGGGGAGAGCGTGAGAAAACCGCTCGAATACTACGACAACAACCTCGTCTCCACCCTCGTGCTGCTTGAGACGATGCGCGCGTTCAACGTAAAGAACTTCGTGTTCTCCTCCTCCGCAACGGTGTACGGCGAGCCGGAGCGCCTTCCCCTTGACGAGGAGTGCCACCTCTCCACGACCAACCCGTACGGGGCGACCAAGCTCATGCAGGAGGGCATCCTGAAGGACTTGTACGTGAGCGATCCCACCTGGAATATCGCGCTGCTGCGCTATTTCAACCCCGTGGGCGCGCACGAGAGCGGGCTCATCGGCGAAGATCCCAAGGGTATTCCCAACAATCTCATGCCCTACGTGGCGCAGGTCGCAAGCGGAAAGCTCAAGGAGATCGGGGTGTTCGGCAACGACTATCCCACCCCGGACGGCACCGGCGTGCGCGACTATATTCATGTAGTCGATCTTGCAAAGGGGCACGTCGCCGCCATTCGCGCGCTCAAAGAGAGCGGCGTACACATTTATAATTTGGGTACGGGAAAGGGCTACAGCGTGCTGGATATGATCCACGCCTTCGAAAAGGCGTGCGGCAAGACGCTCCCTTATTCCATCAAGCCCCGTCGCGCGGGCGACGTTCCCGCCTGCTATGCAACGAGCGAGAAGGCGGCGCGCGAGCTGGGCTGGCGCGCGGAGTACGACCTTGAGAAGATGTGCAAGGATCAGTGGAATTGGCAAAAGAATAATCCAAACGGTTACGAATCGTAAACAAAGTCCCCGCGCCGCGGGGACTTTTCTAAAAAATTGCAAAGAAATTTGGAAAATTGTAAAAAATCATTCGCAGCAAACTCTCACCGAAGTTGACAAGACCTCTTGAATCGTATATAATGATAGCCGTGAAATAAGGAAATCGCACTTCCGCACTTACCGCGTTTCCACATTCTATAGGAGGATTGAAATATCTATGAACTACAACGATTGTCCCGAAAAGAGACCGTTGACGGAGGAGTACCTCAAGAAGATGGACGCATATTGGCGCGCCGCGAACTATCTGTCCGCCGCACAGCTGTATATGCTCAAGAATCCCCTTCTCCGCGAACCGCTCACGAGGGATCAGGTCAAGAAGAAGATCGTGGGGCACTGGGGTACCGTTCCCGGGCAGAACTTTGTCTATGTGCACCTCAACCGCGTGATCAAGAAGTACGACCTCGATCTCATCCTGCTCTCCGGCCCCGGTCACGGCGGCAACTTCTTCGTTGCCAATTCCTATCTCGAAGGGACGTACAGCGAGATCTATCCGAACGTTTCGGAGGACGAAGTGGGCATGACGAAACTGTGCAAGCAGTTCTCCTTCCCCGGCGGTATCTCCTCGCACGTCGCGCCCGAGACGCCCGGCTCCATCAACGAGGGCGGCGAGCTCGGCTATTC
>CALVTZ010000085.1 GCA_944363255.1 uncultured Clostridia bacterium | reverse complement strand
CCTCGCACAGCTCGCGCTGACCGCAGCCCGCGATGCCCGCGACGCCCAGGATCTCGCCGCCGCGGATGAAGAAGCTCAGATCTTCGATGGCGCGGCTGCCCATGTCGTTTTTGATGCAGAGGTCGCGGATCTCCAGCAGCGGAGGCTCCTGACGCATCACGGGGCGCTCGATGGCGAGCTCCACCTTCTGCCCGACCATCATCTCGGTGAGCGCCGCCTCCGTCGTCTCCGCTGTGTTGACGCAGCCCACGGACTCGCCCTTCCTGAGAACGGCGACGCGGTCGGAGATCGCCATGACTTCATGCAGTTTGTGCGTGATGATGATGATGGACTTGCCGTCCTCCTTCATCGCGCGCATGACGGAGAAGAGCTTCTCCGTCTCCTGCGGGGTGAGCACCGCCGTGGGCTCGTCCAGAATGAGGATGTCCGCGCCGCGATAGAGCACCTTTAAGATCTCCACCGTCTGCTTTTCGGAGACTGCCATGTCGTAGATCTTCTTCTTGGGATCGAGCTCGAAGCCGTACTTTTTTGCGATCTCCCCCACCTCGTCGTTGATGCGACGGATGCTGTAACGCTTTTTCTCCTTGACGCCCAACACCACGTTCTGCGCCGCCGTGAAGATATCGACGAGCTTGAAGTGCTGGTGCACCATGCCGATCTTATAGCGGAACGCGTCCTGCGGGGAGGAGATGGAGACGGGCTGCCCGTTAATGAGGATCTGCCCCTCGTCGGGGTAATAGATGCCCGAGATCATGTTCATGAGCGTCGTCTTGCCGCTGCCGTTTTCGCCGAGCAGGGACAGGATCTCCCCCCTTTTGAGGGTGAGATCGACGTTCTTGTTGGCGATAACGCTGCCAAAGTATTTACATATATTTCTCAGTTCGAGAACGACTTCTTCCACACGATCACCTCGTAAAAGTTTGATAAAACAACAAGAGGCGGAGAGTGATCTTCGCCTGCTTGCCGTTTATGATTGGTAATATTGCCGATTTCCGCGATCAAGCATTCGCGTTGAGCTCGGTGATGCCGTCGATGCGGATGTCGAAGTAGGGAGCGGAACGGTGCTTGCTCTCCATGAACACATACTTGTCGCCAACCTTCTCGATCGCTTCCGTCTCCTTGGTGAAATTACCGTCGTCATCCACGTCTGCAAAATAGGTGGTGAGGTTCTCGCCCTTTACCGTGAAGGTCGCGCAGTCGAATACATAGCGGGTGCCCGCCACGAGCTCTGCCTTGATCGCGTCGATCTTAGCCTGCGTGTCTGCTGCGGGAGCCTTTGCGCCGATGGCGGTGAGTGCCGTAGAACCGGTCGCAAGCGTGCCCGTCCAGTCAGCCACGATCTTTGCGCTCTCGGGAATGACGACCTTGGTCGCGTCAAACTCCTTGCCCTCGTCCTCGGCAGCCTTCTTCGCCTCTTCGCGCACCTCTTTGATCGCCATGGTCTGATCGATCATGTACTCGAAGTAAGGCACCCAGTTGATGTAGGAGGACACGATGAAGGTGTTGGGGCAAGCAGCCTCCGTGCTGCCGTTGTAGGAGACGTTGGGAACGCCTGCCGCTTCGCAAGCGGAGGGAGCGCCCATGGAGTCTGCGTGCTGGGAGATGAGTGCAGCGCCGTTCGAAATGAGCGTGCGCGCGCCCTCTGCTTCCTTTGCCTCATCATACCAAGAGCTCGTATAGGTGACATCCATGACAACGCTCTTGTCCGTCTCCTCTTCGACGATGGAACGCGCGCCGAGGAAGAAAGAGGTGTAGCCGGAGACGACTTCCGCATAGGGGAATGCGCCGACGTAACCCATCTTGATGTTGCCCTGTGCGTCGTAGTTGTTTGCCTTGAGCGTGCCCGCATTGTGCATCTCAACGAGCTTCATGCCTGCGGCAACGCCTGCAAGGTATCTGCCCTCGTAGATGGTAGAGAACGCGTTGTGGAAGTTGGCAACGCCTGCGGTGTGCGCCTGCGTGCCCGTTGCATGGCAGAACTCAACGAGCGGGTTTGCCTGCGCCACTTCAAGAATGAACTTCTCGTGACCGAAGGAGTCTGCGAAGATGACGTCGCAACCCTGATCGACAAGGTCTTCTGCTGCCACTTTGCAGTTGTTGTCCTCGGGGATACCCGTCTTGATCACAAGCTCTACGCCCTTGTTGTCGCAGGCCTTTTCCATTGCGTCAATGAAGTTCTTGTCGTAGGTCGAGTTGCTGTCGTGCAGTGCGATCAAGCCGACTTTCAGATCGGAACCGCCGCCGCAGCCAACGAGTGCGCCAAGCCCAACTGCCGCAACTGCCGTTGCAAGCCCCAAAGCCACTACCTTTTTCATAACTTTTCTCCTTTTTGCGATAATATATTATTGAAAATTATCGTTACCCCAACAAAAAACCGCGCCCCTTCACTGTGCGCGGAATACGACACTCTCATCCGTCATGCTGTCGACAATGGCGAGAGAGTCTACGCGGATCCCCTGCGCGCGGAGTTCATCCCCTGCGCCCTGGAATCCCTTTTCAATTGCAATGGCGCAGCCCGCAAGGGAAGCTCCCGCTTCCTCCACGATGCGCATCATCCCCTTTACCGCGTTGCCGTTGGCGAGGAAGTCGTCGACGATGAGCACGCGGTCGTCCGCGCCGAGATAGTCCTTCCCGACGGAGATCTCATACATCTCGCGATGGGTGAAGGAATACACGGGTGCGGTATAGACGTCCTTGGGCATATTCGCACTCTTGTGCTTCTTTGCGAACACGCAGGGCGCGTGCAGCGCAATGCCCGCCGCCACCGCAATGGCGATGCCGGAGGACTCCACGGTGAACACGCGGGTGATCTTCTCCCCTGCGTACAGGCGCGCGATTTCCCGTCCGATTTCCATGATGAAATCGGAATCGATCTTCTGATTGAGAAAACTGCCCACTTTGAGCACGTTCCCGGGAAGGACGGTGCCCTCCGCAAGGATCTTTTCTTCCAGCGCCTTCATTCGTGTCCCTTCGTGAAAATATGTGTATATGATAGCACAATCGCAAAATTAAGTCAAATAAATTTTTCTTGCTCGTAAATTTTCTTTTACAAAATTTTCGCCCGCCGCCCCGCCGCCCGCAAGGAAAGCCCCGCGCCCCTTCTTTTCCGCGCACCCTTCCTGAATGCCGCCCGCATACAAAAGTTTGGGGCGCAGCTTGCGCCACGCCCCTTGCTTTATCGTATTTTACACGCGGATCGCCTTTCCGCCCGTCAGCGTGATCATCTTCACCGCGTCGGCGGAGAAGTCGTCCGCACGCACCGTGAGCGCCTTGTCCAGCCTGCCGCGCGCGAGGATCTTGACCGCCTTTTCGCGCTTGGGAACGATGTTGCGCTCCTTGAGCACGGC
This sequence comes from uncultured Clostridia bacterium, assembly GCA_944363255.1. Classification (GTDB taxonomy): domain Bacteria; phylum Bacillota; class Clostridia; order Christensenellales; family Borkfalkiaceae; genus Gallimonas. Next base: position 2,987 of record CALVTZ010000085.1, on the reverse strand, counting down.
AAGGTCTACCACGTCGCCGCTTGCAAACGCCGCAGACAGTTCGTCGATGTTGACGGGATACTTCCTGCCCCCTCTGCGCCCCGATTCCACCGAAACGAGCGCCGCTGCGCTGTCGTCGGAGAGCAGCGCGTGCGCCTCCTCCACCGTGACGGCGGCACGAACGGGCACTGCCTCGGGCTCTTCGAACACGGGCTGCGCGCCACGCGCGGTGCGCACCTTGATGAGTGCGCGGGCGATGAGCGCCTCCGTGCTCTCGTAGGGGAAGTCCTCTGCAAACACGCGCACCGTCGGCTCCTGCAAGGTCGCCTCCGCCTCCTGCATGAGCAGGGCGATGAGCTCCAGCGCGTACTTTCTACTGCGCGCAGAGCGCACCTTGGTGAGCGCGGGCACCTCGGAGTAGCGCTTGCGCGCGGACGCGTCCAGAATGCGGTACTTCGTCCCTTCAAAGCGCGCGGGTTCGAACGCGAGATACACATACAGCGTTTTGCCGCGAATGGCGAGCTTTGCAAGCTGCTTTCTGCCCAGGCGGAAGGTCGCGCCCGCCCAGCTCATGCGGCACTTCACCTTCTTGTAGGAAAGGAGCGCGTTTGCGATGGCAGCGTAATGGTCTTTGAGCCCCGCCTCCGCCTGAATGAGCTTTGCCAGGAAGGAGCGGTTGTAGCGCACGAAGATGTGCCGTCCGCCGAGCAGAACCACTTCGCCGCGGTCTCCTTCGCCCGTCGCAGAGAGGATGGTCCCCTCCGCCAGCGCCCGTGCCGCGCGCTCCGCCTCCGCTTCGGACAGCGCCACGGGGGGCTGCTCCGCGGGAAGGGCTGCGCCTGCCGCAACGCTCTCGTGCACCGCGGGGGCAAGCTCTTCCGCAACAGGGGCGGGCACCACGATGGGCTGCGCCGCGGGCTGTACTTCCTGCGCCGCGGGCTGTACTTCCTGCGTCCCTTCCGCAACGGCCTCCTGCGCCTTCTTCTTGGGAAGGTACAGCTTGAGCGTCCAGATGCCGCACGCGACGACCGCCGCACCGAGCACGGCGACGAGCGCGATCTCCCAAACGGCAAGCACGCCGCCGAATGCGCCCCCGCCGATCGCATACAATTTGTTGCGCTTCTTCTTTTTGACGGAGATGAGAATGATCTCCAGAACGAGGAGCACCGCAAGGAGAATGATCAGCCACATACTCGAACCCGTGTTGTCTGCGATAAACACGAAGTCAGAAAGGCTGCTCGTTGTGAACACGGCGTATTCGCCCTCGCGGGTGTATTCCACCTCGCTTGCTTCGCCGTCGTGAAGGTGCAGCAGGCGGAAGGCGCGCGCGCCGATCTCCTCGGGAATGCGCAGCCGCACCTCGATGAGTCCGTCGGGCTGTACGCGCTCCTCACCCCGCACGAGGGAGATGTCGAATATGCCCGCGATCGCCTCCTGTCTGCCCGTCTGCACGAGCACGGGATCTGCCTCCTGCTTTTCGAGCACGACGAGGTGCAGATCGGGCGCGATGCCCTGCTCGGAGGAAATAATGACATTCGTCTGTTCGCTCTCCCCTTCGCCGCCCTCTACGCTCGCCTCCACGTGCGCCTGGTTGATGGTCATGATCGCGCGCATCTCTTCGATCGCGAAGTAATTTTGCGCATCGCCCGTGAATTTTGCAACGACTTCATATACGCCGAACGCGCTCGCGCCGTTGCCCTCGTAGTGCACCTGTACGCCCGCGGGAAGTTCGCCCGAGATGGCAAGCTGCTTTTGCGTGCCGTCCTCGACAAACACCTGCCCCGCAAAGGAAACGCCGCTCATGTCATACGTCGCCTTGCCGATCTCGAACGACTGCCCGAGGTAGAGCGCATCTACGTTGTTGTAGTTGGTCGCGCCCGATACCCTGACGAATACGTAGTACGTGTCCGCGTTCTTGGGCTCAGCTTCCACATAGCTGCTCGACGACGAGGAGTACAGCACCTGCAACGTGCCGTAGCCTTCCTTCTTCTCGAGGTCAAAGCCCACCGTTGCGCTCTTGGCGTTTCCGTCATAGGTGAGCGACGAAGGCGCGGTATAGGTGAAGTCGTCCGCTGTAAAGGTCGCTTTCTTGATTTCGAACGCATTCGAAGTCAGCCCCGTGACATTGTAGTTGTCCGTGCTTGCATTGCCGCCGCTGACGGAATCGAAGGTCGCAGTCAGCGTATAGCCCGTGCCCGCGTTGACGTGCTTCTTGGTCACGGTGAAGTGCAACGTTTCGCCATTTTCGCCATCAATGCTCGCCGCGCCGTCCGGCCCCTGCGCCGTTCCGTTATAGGTGTAGCCACCTTGCGCATACGTCCACGTGTAGGAAATACCCTTTGCGGCGACGTCCACGCGCTGGCTGCCTTCTACCGTCTCGTAGTTGGCAAATTCCACCTTATAATAGACCAACTTGCTGTCTGCAACGTTGGTGACGCTGATCTCTTCGCTTGCCCACGTGCTCCCGTTCGTGCCGTAGCTGATCGCGCCTTCCGCCATTTCGATATCTTCATTGTTTTGGAAGCCGATGAGCGCAATCGAAAGTTTGTGCGCGCTGCCATCGTAAGTAGCGGAAACAGCTTGCGTGTCATCCGTCAAGGTGGCTTTCTTGATTTCGAACGCATTCGAAGTCAACCCTGTGACGTTGTAGTTCTCTTTGCTTGCATTGCCGCCGCTGACGGAAGCGAAGGTCGCAGTCAGCGTATAGCCCGTGCCCGCGTTGACGTGCTTCTTGGTCGCGGTGAAGTTCAGCGTTTCGCCATTTTTGCCCGCAATGCTCGCCGCGCCGTCAGGCCCCTGCGCCGTTCCGTTATAGGTGTAGCCACCTTGCGCATACGTCCACGTGTAGACGATATTCTGTGCGGCGACGTCCACGCGCTGGCTGCCTTCTACCGTCTCGTAGTTGGCAAATTCCACTTTGTAGTAGACAACCTTGCTGTCTGCAACGTTGGTGACGCTGATCTCTTCGCTTGCCCACGTGCTCCCGTTCGTGCCGTAGCTGATCGCGC
>CALVTZ010000084.1 GCA_944363255.1 uncultured Clostridia bacterium | reverse complement strand
GATGGCGGAAAAATCTTACGGCTACGTTCTCGACAGCGCGCGCGTATGCCGCGCCATGGGGGGAAGGCGCATCGTCTTTCACCCCGCAACGCAGGGCAAGGACACGCGCGAGGCGGCGGTCGCCCGCGCGGAGGAGCGGCTGCACGTGCTGCGCGACAAGATCTACGAGGCGGGCTTGCAGGACATGATGTTCTGCCCCGAGACGATGGGCAAGCTCGCCCAGATCGGCACGCCCGAGGAGATCGTGCGCTTTTGCAAGATCGACGAGATCTTCACCCCCTGCGTGGACTTCGGGCACGTGAACGCGCGCGAGCAGGGCAGCCTCAAGGGGGCGGAGGAGTACCGCCGCCTGCTCACGGGCATGATCGAGGGGCTGGGCTATGAGCGCATGAAGCACTTCCACGTGCACTTTTCCAAGATCATGTACGGCGCAAAGGGGGAGATCAAGCACCTCACCTTTGCAGACAGCGTGTACGGGCCGGAGTTCGCGCCCCTGGCGTGCGTTTTGCACGAGCTCGCGCTCGAGCCCTATCTCGTGAGCGAATCGGACGGCACGCAGATCGAGGACGCGGCGGCGATGAAGGCGATGTACCTTTCCTGTAAGGAGAATTGATATGCAGCAGATGAAAGTAAATGTAAAGAAATTGCGGGAGGGCGCACGCCTGCCCGTGTACGGCTCCGCTTGCGCGGCGGGGGCAGACCTGTACGCCGCAGAGGGGCGGGAGATCGCAGCGGGGGAGACCGCCTTCGTGCCCACGGGCATTGCGGTGGAGCTTCCCCTCGGTACGGTTGGGCTGGTGTACGCGCGCAGCGGGCTTGCCTGCAAGCAAGATCTCGCACCCGCCAACAAGGTGGGCGTCATTGACTGCGACTATCGCGGGGAGATCATGGTGGCGCTGCACAACCACGGCAGCGCGGCGCGCAGCGTGGCGGCGGGCGACCGCATCGCCCAGCTCGTCATCGCGCCCTACTTCACGGCGGCGTTCGAAGAGGCGGAGACGCTCTCCGACACCGTGCGCGGAGAGGGCGGCTTCGGTTCAACGGGGAGTAAGTAAGGTGAGAATGCGCAGAAAACGCAACCTGGAGCCGCGCCTGGAGGCGTGCGGGGCGCTCCTCGTTGCCCGCGGCAGGCCCTGCCTCAACCTCAAGGAGGCGGCGGAACACTACCGCGCCCTCTTCAACTATCGCGAAATGTTTGAAAACGACAACCCCGTGGAGCTGGAAGTGGGCTGCGGGAACGGCGCGTTCGTTCTCGAGATGGCGCGCCGCCATCCGGACGTCAACTTCCTCGCGGTGGAAGTGTGCGCCAACGTGGTGCTCACCGCCATGGAGCGCATCGCGGCGGAGGGGGTGCGCAATGTGCGCTTCCTGAATATCCCCGCAGAGACGCTGCCCTGCTATATCCCCGAGAGGAGCATCGGGCGGGTGTATCTCAACTTCTCCACCCCGCTGCCCGAAAAGGGGCGGGAAAAACAGCGGCTCACCTCCCCCCGCTTCCTCGCCATCTATTCCGCGCTCCTGCAGGCGGGCGGACAGATCGTGCAAAAGACGGACAGCGAGCCCTTCTTCGACTACTCCCTCGAACAGTACCGCGCCTTTGGCTACGTTGTGACGGACGTCTCGCGCGATCTGCACCACAGCGCATACGCCAAGGAGAACATCGTCACGGAGTACGAGGCGGCGTTCGCGGGCAAGGGCTTGCCCATCTTCCGCGCCGTCGCCACCAAGCAAAATTGAGAAAAACCGTCCCACAGGGGGCGGTTTCTTTTATATTTTCTTGAAACAATGCAAGAATGTTATGGATAACGATTGACAGGACGGGGGATTTGTCGCTATAATGGAGAAGATAGAGGTGAAATAATATGATTTATCTAAAAGATTTTAAGCAGGGCTTGCTGCTGTATGAGGCGCTCGATTCGGAAGTGCGCCTCGGCATTCTGGACGAGCTGCTGCAAAAGGGTGAGCTCAACCTCGCATACTTTGCCAAGCGCTTCAACGTGTCGAACGGCGCGATCACGGCGCACGCCAAAAAATTGCACGCGGCGGGGCTCATCGACATCACCACCTCCTCGGGAACGCGCGGCACGCAGAAGATCTGCTCGCTCGCAACGGACAAAGTCATCATCGAGTTCACGGGGCAGCCGCAGTCGGAGGGGCGGGTGGAGTCCGCTCAGATCGACGTGGGTGCGTACGTGGATTACGACATTCACCCCACCTGCGGCATCGCCACGCGCGAAAAGGTCATCGGCGGGTTTGACGATCCCGCCTGCTTCTCCTATCCGGAGCGCATGAAGGCGGGGCTGTTGTGGCTGTCTTGGGGGTATGTGGAATACCTCGTTCCCAACTATCTCAACGAAAATTCCCGCCTCTCGGAGATCCGCTTCTCCATGGAGATCGCCTCGGAAGCGCCCGGCTACGCCGCCTACTACCCCAGCGACATTCACTTCGCCCTCAACGGCAAGACGCTGGGCTCCTTCCTCAGCAAGGGGGAATACAACGACCGCGCGGGCACCTGCAATCCCCCGTGGTGGTACGGCAATTTGGGGCAGTACGGCAAGAAGATCACCGTCTCCGTCACGCGGGAGGGGAGCTTCGTGGGGGGCATCAAGTCCTCCAACGTCACGCTGGACGATCTCGCGCTCACCGCGGGCGGGCAGATCCGCTTACGCATCTTCGTGCCCGAGGACGCTGCGCACCGCGGCGGGCTCACGCTGTTCGGCAAGGGGTTCGGCGACTACGACGAGGGCATCGTCTGCGACTTTATATGCAAGTAAACGTCGCTGCGCTCGCGCGCACCTTTCAAATTCATATCGAGGAAAAGACGGCGGGCGATTTCCCCGCCTTCTTCCATGCTGTGAGCGCGGGGCGCACGCTGCTCCTGTGCGATAAGACGACGCGCCGCTTTCTCCCTGCGCTCGAGGCGCTCTTTTTGCGCCACGGCGCGCCCTGCGGCGTGTGCGAACTGCCCGAGGCGGAGCCCGTTGCCGATGAGGGGAGCGTGGCGCGCGTCATGCAGGCGGCGGAGAGGTACGACTACCTGCTCGCCGTGGGTGCGGGTACGCTCAACGACCTTGCAAAGTACGTCTCCTTCCTGCAAAATAAGCCGTGCGGGGTGTACGCCACCGCGCCCTCGATGGACGGCTTTGCCTCGGGCGTCACCCCCCTCATCGAAGGGGGCTTCAAGCGCACCCGTCCCGCCCATCCCCCGCGCGACATTCTGCTCGACGACGAGGTATTGCGCGCGGCGCCCCGCATCATGGTGGGGGCGGGCGTGGGGGACATTCTCGCCAAGCACTGCTGCCTCACCGATTGGAAGATGAGCGCGCTGCTCTTTGGCGAGGCGTATTGCGAGGAGGCGGCGTCCCTCATGCGCACGGCGCTCACCGCGTGTGAGGAGAGCGTGCCCGCCCTCGTGCAGGGTGGGGGAAGTGCGCTTCCGCTCATGAACGCGCTCATCGTCTCCGGGCTTGCCATGGTCATTGCGGGTTCCTCCCGTCCCGCGTCGGGCGCGGAACACCACATGAGCCACTTTTTGGAGATGGACTTCTTGCGGCGGGGGGAGCGCATCCCCCTGCACGGGGTAAAGGTGGGGCTGGGCACGCTGGTCTCCCTCTATCTCTATCATACCCTTGCGCGCCGTCCGCACTTTGCAGGGCGGGAACAGGTGCTTCCCCTCATTCAGGGATTGCCCTCCGTGGAGGAGGTCGAACGCACGCTGCTTGCGCTGGGCTGTCCCGTGCGCTTTTCCGCGCTGGGCATCACAAGGGAGGTGATGCGGGAGATGTTGTTTGAGGCATACAAGCTGCGCGATCGCTTCACCGTGCTCGCCCTCTATTGCAGGGAGGGCTGGATGCAAGCGGCGGCAGACGAGCTGATAGCGAGGTTTTACTGATGCAGACGGGGATCTCTACGGCGACGCTCTTCAAGCGCCGCTTCAACGAGGACGCGCTCGCCCGCTTTGCCGAGTGGGGCGTGCAGACGACGGAGGTGTTCTTGACCTCCTTTTCCGAATACGACGCGCAGTTTGCGCACGAGCTCGCGGCGCGCAAGGGGGCGCTTCCCGTGCATTCGGTGCACGTGTTGAATACGCAGTTCGAACCGCAGCTCTACAACGACCACCCGCGCGTGAAGGGGGACGCCTTCGGCTGGCTCTCCCGCGTGATGGAGAGCGCGCGCGTGCTGGGCGCGGCGTACTACACCTTCCACGGTATCGCGCGCATCAAGCGCACCTACCGCGAAAACCTGCCCGCGCTCGGCAGGGGGACGCAAGAGATCGCCGCCTTCTGCGAGAACTACGGTGTGACGCTCTCCTATGAGAACGTGGAGTGGGCGATCTACAACCGCCCGAGCGTGTATCGTGCGCTCAAGGCGGAGTGCCCAGCGCTCAAGGGGGTGCTGGACATCAAGCAGGCGCGCATTTCGGGCTACGATTGGCGGGAATACCTCGACGAGATGGGGCGCGACCTCGTCACCGTGCACGTAAGCGACGTGGACGACGGGGGCAAGATGTGCCTTCCCGGGCAGGGGAACTTCCCCTTCGACGAGCTCATCTCCCGCCTTGCGGACGTGGGCTTTGCGGGGGCGGTGCTCATCGAGAACTACTCGGGCGACTACAAGGATGAGGAGGAACTTCTCGCCTCCTATCGCTACCTGCAGGAGCTGGTGGCGCGCCACGGCGGGTAAAAAAAGTTATTTTGCCCAAATTGCGGCGCGAAAAAAATTGACAAAGGCGCGCCCGCTTGCTATAATAGACAGGTCAAATAAGTGCTTCGGCGAAGGAGGATTGAATCAGCGTGTCTACGATCAGAGTTGGCGAGACGGAAAATCTTGAGAGCGCACTGCGTCGCTTTAAGAGAAAGTGCTCGCGTGACGGGATCATCGGCGATCTCCGCAAGAAAGAGTTCTACGAAAAGCCTTCCGTGAAGAAGAGAAAGAAGGCAGAAGCCGCAAGAAAGAGAAACAGAGGCTAAAAATTTTCCGTAACTTCGGTTACGGATTTTTTTTGCGAAAAATGTCGAAAGGAGGGATCCATGGAACGTACGTTGAAGATGCTTGCAAAAGAGGCAAAACAGCGCATGAAGAAGGGGTTCTGGTCGCAGTGCGAGGAGGAGCTTTCCGCCCGCCGCCGCGACGCCCGCGAGCAGGGCATGAGCGAACGCAGAATGGAGCGGTACTTTGTGGACAAGGTGTCGGATACCATTCGCGGGGAGACGCCCGATGAGTTCTACCTCAAGGTGAGGAAGATGCTGCTTGAAGAGGGGGAGGTGTCCGACGCCATCGGCAGGCTCACGGACAGGGCGCATTACGAGACGCTCAGCTATGAGGAGAAGCAGCGCTACACCCTCGAGCTCTCGCAAAAGTACCTCGCTGCGCTCGAGCGCTTCAAGCGGGAGTTCGAATTTGAACGCACGCAGAAGGCGGGCGGTTGAGCGGGGCGCACCCTAGCACAATTTACGGGAAGGGCGGCGGAAAAGTTGGCAAACGATTGTCATTTTCCGCCGCTTATGATATAATGAATGGGTATGGAAGAACTTGAAAAACTCAACGAAGAACAGATAAAGCCCGTGCTCGATACCGAGGGCGCGGTGCTCGTGCTCGCAGGGGCGGGCAGCGGCAAGACGCGCGTGCTCACCGCACGCATCGCCTACCTCGTCAAGGAAAAGCACGTCTTTCCCGAGCACGTGCTCGCCATCACCTTCACCAACAAGGCGGCAAACGAGATGAAGGAGCGCCTCTCGCAGGTCATCGACCTGGGCGGAATGTGGGTGTGCACCATTCACTCCATGTGCGTGAAGATCTTGCGTATGTTCGCCGAAAAGCGCGGCTTGAACGCGAACTTCTCCATCTATTCGGAGCAGGAGCGCGCCGCCGTCATCAAACAGGCGGTAAAGGAGTGCGGCTGCGGCGAGGAAGAGGGCATCTTAAAGTCGGTGAAATACCACATTTCCAACGCCAAGATGCTGGGGCTCTCCCCCGATGAATATGCGCAGACCTTCCGCGCCGAGCGGGGGATCGAACAGGCGGTGCAGGTGTACCGCCGCTACTGCGCGCACCTCAAGGCGTACAACGCGCTCGACTTCGACGATTTGCTCATCGAGGCAAAGGCGCTGCTCTCCACCGACGAGGAGGCGCTCTCCTACCTCGCGGGCAGGTTCCGCTATATCCACGTAGACGAATTTCAGGACACCAACGCCGTGCAGTTCGACATTGTAAAGATGCTCGCCTCCGAGCACGGCAACCTCTTTGTCGTGGGCGACGACGACCAGTCCATCTACGGCTGGCGGGGGGCGGAGATCGGCAATATTTTGCACTTTGAACGCTTCTTCCCCAAGGCAAAGACGTATAAATTGCAGCAGAACTACCGCTCAACGGGGGCGATCCTCGCGCTTGCAAACGCC
>CALVTZ010000083.1 GCA_944363255.1 uncultured Clostridia bacterium | reverse complement strand
GCGCGGGCATGGTCAACCGTCGCGTGCTCGAAAACTGCGGCATCGATCCCGACGTGTACACGGGCTTTGCCTTCGGCATGGGCGTGGAGCGCATCGCCATGCTCAAATACGGCATCAACAACATCAAACTGCTCACCGAAAACGACGTACGGTTTTTGGAGCAGTTCCACGAGTGAGCGGGAGGAGGAAGCGATGAAAGTACCTTTCAGCTGGTTAAAAGATTATGTGGAGACGGACGTCACTCCGCAGGTATTGCAGGAGAAGCTCTTCTCCTGCGGCTTCGAAGTGGAGGAGCTCATCTCCCTCGGCAAGGACGTTGTAAACGTCGTCACGGGGCGCATCGTCAAGACGGAGCGCCATCCCGACGCGGACAGGCTCACCGTGTGTCAGGTGGACTGCGGCGCGCTGGGCGCGCGGCAGATCGTCACCGCCGCCACCAACGTGTTCGAGGGCGCCATCGTGCCCCTCGCGTTGGATAATTCCACCGTGCTGCACGAGGGCGGCGTACAAAAGATCAAGGCGGGCAAGCTGCGCGGCGTGCTCTCGGAGGGAATGTTCTGCTCGGGCGAAGAGCTGGGCATCAACGACGACTTCTACCCCGGCGCAGAGGTGAACGGCATCCTCATTCTCGACGAGGACACCCCGCTGGGCGTGGACATTCGTCCCGTGGTGGGCATCGACGACTATATCTTCGACATTGCCGTCACCGCCAACCGTCCCGACTGTCAGAGCGTGTTCGGCATGGCGCGTGAAGTCGCCGCCGTGCTCAAAGCGCCCTTAAAGCAGCCTGCGACCGACTTCCACCCCGTGCAAACGCAGGTGAAGATCCCCGTCACGGTCAAGGAGCCCGCCCTCTGCCCCCGCTATGTGGGACACTACGTCACGGACGTGAAGGTGGGCGTCTCCCCGCGCTGGATGCGCCGCCGCCTCGCGCTGTGCGGGCTGCGTTCCCGCTCCAACGTGGTGGACATCACCAACTTCGTGCTGCTCGAGATGGGGCAGCCCATGCACGCCTTCGACCGCGCCTTCCTGCAGGGGGATGAGATCGTGGTGCGCAGGGCGAACGCGGGGGAGAAGATCGTCACCCTCGACGAGAAGGAGTTCACCCTCACGCCCGAAAACCTGCTCATCTGCGACGGCAAGCGCGCCGTTGCGCTCGCGGGCATCATGGGTGGGCTGAACAGCGAGATCAAGGAGAGCACGCAGGAGGTGTTCTTCGAGGCGGCGAAGTTCGCGCGCGACAGCGTGAGAAAGACTTCCCGCGCCCTCTCGCAGCGCAGCGATTCTTCCGCCCGCTTTGAAAAGGGGTTGGACGAGTACACCTGCGACTTCGCCATGAAGCGCGCCCTGCACCTCGTGGAGGAGCTGGGCAGCGGCACGCCCACGAGCTATCATGCCGATTCGCTCGCCGCCCCCCTTGTTGCAAAACAGGTGCAGACGAGCAACAGCAAGCTCAACGCCCTGCTCGGTATCGAGGTCCCCACGGAGGAGATCGACGGCATCTTAAATCGCCTCTTCTTTGAGATCAGGCGCGAGGGCGAGCAGTTCACCGCCGTCGTTCCGCTCTGGCGGCAGGACGTGGAGGGCTGGCCCGACCTCGCCGAGGAAGTCATTCGTATGTACGGCTACGAGCACATTGCGCCCACCTTCCTGCGCCGCGCCTCCGTCACGCACGGCGGCTGGACCAGCACGCAGAAGCAGGAACTCAAATTCAAGCGCGTGCTCGCGGAGGAGGGGTACATGGAGGCGTGCAACTACTCCTTCTACTCTCCCAAGGACTTCGACGCGCTGCGCCTGCCCGAAGACGCTGCGGAGCGCAGGGCGGTCACCATTCTCAACCCCATCGGGGAAGACCTGTCCGTCATGCGCACGCTGCTCGCGCCCTCCATGCTGCAAAACGTGGTGCGCAACGTGCGCCGCGGCAACGGCGCGGGCAAGCTGTTTGAAGTTGCCAACGTGTACCTTGCCAAGGAGCTGCCCTTAAAGGAGCTGCCCGAGGAGCGCAAGAAGTGCGTCATCGCGCTGTGGGGCGAGGGGGACTTCTTCGATCTCAAGGGCGCAGTCGAGGCGGTGGGCGAGGCGTTCGGGCTTGCCTTCACCTTTGAGAAGGGGGAAAAGCCCTTCCTGCACCCCGGCATCACCGCGCGCGTGCTGCTCGACGGCGAAGAGGTGGGCTACCTCGGCGAACTGCACCCCGAAGTGGCGCTCTCCTTCGCGCTCGAAAAGCGGGTGTGCCTTGCCGAGCTCGACTACGCTGCGCTCGAGCGCAAGTTCGCGCCCGACATCTGCTATCACAACCTGCCCAAGTTCCCCTGCGTGCAGCGCGACATCGCCGTCACCGTGGGGGAGGAAGTCACCTGCGCGCAGATGGAGAAGTGCATCCGCGCCGCGTGCAAGGCGGTCTCCGCGGTGGAACTCTTCGACGTGTACCGCGGCAAGCAGCTGGGCGAGGGCAAGAAGAGCATGGCGTTCCGCCTCACCTTCGCGCCGCAGGCGTGCGCCGAAAAGCCGCTCTCGGGCGAGGAGTGCGACGGGTACTTCAACAAGATACTTAAGAGCTTGCAGCACCAGGTGGGTGCGGAACTGCGTTGAGAACGGGCGCGCCCGTGCAGTTCAGACGAGATACAAGGAACTGAGGAAGATATGGAGAAGAGATGCTTGCAGCAGGAGATCCTGCGGCTGAAACGGGAGAAGGGGATCACCGTGCTCGCGCACACCTACGTCGCGCGCGAAGTGAGCGAAATTGCAGACTTCACGGGCGATTCGTACGCGCTCGCAAAGTGGGCGCAGGGGGCGCAAGGGGACGTCATTTTGTGCGGCGTGCACTTCATGGCGGAGACGGTGAAGATCCTCTCCCCGCAAAAGAAGGTGTACCTTGCAAACCCCAAGGCGGGCTGCCCCATGGCGGAGCAGCTCACGGTGGAGGCGCTCAAAGCGCTCAAGGCGCAGCACCCCAACGCGGCGGTGGCGGCGTATATCAACACCACCGCGGCATTAAAGACGGAGTGCGACGTGTGCGTGACTTCCTCCTCGGCGGAGAAGATCATCGCCGCCCTGCCCGAAAAGGAGATCTTGTTTATTCCCGATATCAATTTGGGAAGCTACCTCGCCGCCCGCCTCACGGATAAGGTCTTTCACCTCTTTGACGGCGGCTGTCCCTGCCACAAGCGCACGACGGTGGAGGACGTGCTGCGCGCCAAGGAAGCGCACCCCGAGGCGCTCTTTTTGGTGCACCCCGAGTGCCCGCCCGCCGTCGTCTCCCTTGCGGACTACGCTGGCTCTACCGCGGGCATCATGCAGTTTGCCAAGGAGAGCAGCCGCACGCAGTTTATCATCGGCACGGAGAACACCGTCGTCTGTCATCTCGCGGCAGAGTGTGAAGAAAAGCAGTTCTTCCCGCTCAAGGAGGACCTCGTCTGCCCCGATATGCGCAGGACGACGCTGCAGGACGTGCTCGCCTGCCTCAAGGGGGAGCGCGAAGAGCTGGTGCTCGACGAAACGGTGCGCCTGCGCGCCCGCCGCTGTATCGACAGAATGATCGCCCTCGGCGGTTAAAGCGCGGTGAAAAAAAGAGAACGCGCCCCTGCGCATCGCTCGCGCAGGGGCGCTTTTTTCATGCAGTTTTTCACGAGAGGGGGACGCTTTTTTTTAAGACGTGCACAAAAAAAGCGCCCTCGCGGGGAGGACGCTCTTTTATGTTACTTGTTATGCCTGAGGCGCGTTGTACTGCGCAGCAGCCTGCTTCTTTGCCTTGCTTGCGAGCACCTTTTGCGTGATCACAATGGCAAGCGAGAACAGCCCCATTAGGAACACGAACACGGGTGCGACTACGCTCGAAGAGAACCCGGTTACCCCACCCCCTAAGATCTCAGCGATCTCGCCTGCTGCAAGGATGGCAAAGATCATTACGAAGAGGGAGAAGATGAAGGTGGCAATGGGCAGCCCGAGTTTGAAGTTCTGCTCCTTGCGCATGAGGTTGCGCATACCCACAACGACCATCGCGCAGCACAGGGAGAGCAGCACGCACACCATCACCCAACCAAGGTAGGAATATACGAACGTCATGAGCTGGCTCTTCGAAGGCTCGAATCCTTCGCTCACCACAAGGTTGCTTGATTCGATCGCCGTAACAAAGCTCATTCCCATGGAGATACCTTCTCCCGAAGCGGCTACGATCGGACCTGCGGCAACGCCCCAAACAACTGCCACGAACACCACGAATACGACGGTGAGGATGGCGGGCACAAGCACGGCGGGCTTGATCAGCTCCTTGCCCTGCACGGCAACGCGGCTGGCGATGAATGCCGCCAGGCAGATGCCGCCGATGATGAGCCCTGCAAGCGTAGCGCCGTTGTAGGAAAGGCTTATCGTTGCGCCCATAGTGGATGCCGACTGTGCGATCATGGAAGAGATGAGGGCGGCGCCCAGCGCATACAGGCAGTAGGTGCCCGTCGTCAGTTTCTCTACGCCCTTGCCCTCGGGCAGCGTGCCCTTAAAGCACTTGACGTAGCGGATGATGCACTTGATGAGCAGCACGAGCATGGCGATGATGAAGCCCACATAGATGAGGGAGCCGAACGCCGAACGGATCATGAGTACAAAGAGGGCGGACATATTGACGCTCTGCGAATCCGCCATCGCCTCTACAAAGTTGAGCATATCCTTCCACGCGTCTCCAAAGACATAGCCGATGTCGAACGTTTCCCCGGCGCCCGAAAGCCCGATGAGGAAGGTGAAGATGAACGAGAAGGCAACTGCGACCAACCCGCAGATGGAGCCAACGAGCAGAACGATCTTCTTCCAGCCGCCCGATTGCGCATCGGCAGGCTGGGTTGCAACAGGTGCGGGCTCGGCTTCAACAGGGGCTGCCTGCATCATCTGAGCGCCGCAGTTTGCGCAGAAAAGGGCGTCGTCCGCGTTTTCTGCTTGACACAAGGGACACTTCATACAATATTCTCCTTTTATGAATTGATAAAATCATTCTATCAAAGGATATTGCAAATGTCAACAATATATGAAAAGAATTTAGGAAAAAGTGTAAGAAATGCGTTAAGAATTTGAAAATGCGCGGGCGCGCGCGGGCATTTATGCGGGTATTTATGCGAGTGCGCGCGAAAGGGCAAGCCCGCCTTCGCCGCTTGCGCGCGTCAAAGCGCCCTCACCGCGTGCCCGTCTTGGCGGGGGAAACGCGCACGCTGCCGCACAGCACTTCCGCGTACGAGTAGGAGGTCTTGCCCAAAAAGTTCTTGTCGTTGGGCGTCACGGTGAAGAGGGCGGGGTACACGCCCGAAAGTTCGCCACAGTAGCGCAGCACCTTGTTCCTGCCCAGGTTCACCGTCACGTCCACCTGCCTGCGGAAGTACTCCGCGATCGTCTTTTTTACGCTGCCGATATTGTCCTTTTGCCGTATCATGATGCGGTTATCCCCATTTTTCGCGCAAAATATACCCCCCTTCCCCGCAAAAAGGGGCATATCGGGCGGGCGGGGCGCATACAATGCAGAAAATCAAGTCTTGGGAGTGGTGGTATGGAGCTGAACACGCAAACCTTTCACGGATACGGCGCGGTGCGCCTCATCGACGGGCAGACGGCGGTGGAGTGCCGCTTTACGGAGGAGGCGCAAACGGTGCTCGCCTCGCACGCGAACGCTTCGCTCACGGGGGCGGACGCAGAGGAGGGCGGGGTGCGCTACTACGGCAAGACGCACTTCCTCCTCGTGTATGAGGACGGCGAAGGGCGGGTGTGCCGCGTGGAGCGCGCCGTGGAGTTCTCCGCCCGCGTCAAGGGGGAGGGGGTGACGGCTGCGCTCACCCCGCGCGCCAAGCTCACGGTGGAAAACCTCTCCCTGCGGCGGGAGGGGGCAAGCGTGTACCTCACCGCCACGCTGGGCGCGGAGATCGTGCTGTACGGCGCGCGCGAATTTGACTATCTCACGGGGGGCGAGCTCGTCGTGCGCCGCGCCCCCTGCCGTCTCGCCTGCGCCCGTCTCTTCGGCGGCGCGGTGGAGGCGGAGGACGAATTTGAAACGGCGTTCCTCGGGGATATTTTGCTGCACGCAGAGCGGGCGGGCGCGCCCCGTCTCGTAGCGGAGGCGGGCAGCATCACGGCGGAGGGGGAGGTCGCCGTCTCCCTGCTCGCAACGGGGCGGGAGGGGGAGCTGTGCTCCTTCGAACGCATGGTGCCATACCGCGCGAGCATTCCCTGCGACGGGGCGGGGGCGGGCGCTTGCTGCGAGGGGCGCGTGAGCGTGCTCAATGCCGCCGTCCATGCCGAGGCGGACGAGGAGACGGGGAAGTGCCGCCTCGCGCTCGAACTCACGCTGGGCATCGAGGGCTGCGTGTACGAGGAGGTGACGGTGGAGGTCGTGACGGACGCTTTTTCGCAAACGGTTGCGTTTTCTCTGCACCACAAGGAGGTGGTGAGCGTGAGAAAAAAAAAAAAAAAACGCTTTG
>CALVTZ010000082.1 GCA_944363255.1 uncultured Clostridia bacterium | reverse complement strand
CGGGCATCCACGCCGACGGCCTGCTCAAGGACGAGGAGATCTACAACATCTTCGATACCGCCGCGCTGCTCAACCGCCCTGCGCGCGTCTCCGTGAACAAGACGAGCGGGCTGGCGGGCATCGCCTTCTGGATCAACGACTACTTCAAACTGCCCGAAGAGCACAGGGTGGACAAGGGCGACGCGCTCGTCGTTGCCATGAAGGAGCGCGTGGACAGGGAGTATGAGGAGGGGCGGTGCAGCTCCTTCGGCGACGATGAACTCGTCAACCTCATCTACAGCATCGACTCGCACAGGATGCGCGAACTCGAATCGTTCAGCAGACAATAACGTATCCTCCCGCCCGCGTGGGCGGGAGTTTTCGTGTGCGCGTAAGGATCGCGGAAATTTTCCCCCGCCCCTTGTTTTTTTGTCGCAAATGTGATAGAATGAGGGGGAAAGGGGAGAACTATGCAAGAGAGAACAGGAGGGGAGGGCGCCCCCAAAGCGCCCGAAAGCAGTAAGCGGGGGAGGGCGGTCGCGCGCTTTTTGCTGGGCGTCGTGCTGCCCGTTTTGGCTTCGGGGCTCATCCGCGCCATCGGCATCTATATCTTCGTCACACCCAACCACTTCGCGCCGGGCGGCATAAACGGCATTGCTATTCTGCTCGAATACGGCACGGGGTGGAACTCGGGCTGGTTTCTCATCATGCTCAACCTGCCCCTCTTTTTCATCGCCTTCTTTCTCATCGGCAAGAAGGCGGCGATCGTCTCCACGCTCTCCATGCTCATCACCTCGGGCGCGCTCATCGTGCTGCCCTACTGCACCTGGCTGCCCGTCTACGGCGGCACGGGGGAGGTGGTGCACGGGCTGTTGGGCGCGGTCGCGGGCGGCATCTTTTTGGGCATCGCGCTCGCCGTCATGTTAAAGAGCTTCGGCACGTCGGGGGGCACCACCGTGCTCGCCTCGCTCATCAACAAAAAGTTCCGCAATCTCAGCGTGAGCATGCTCACCTCGCTCTTCGACGCCTGCGTGGTGTTCGCCTCCTTCTTCGTGTACTACGATCAGGGTTCCAACTTTACGGCGCGCCTCGATCCCGTGCTGCTCGCCCTCGTCTCCCTGTTCGTCACAAGCAGGGTGTGCGATTGGATCGTGCACGGCTTTCAAACGGCGTACAAGTTCGAGATCATCACCAACGATCCCGAAACGCTCTCCGAGGAGATCATGGCAAGGCTGCGCCACGGCGTCACCAAACTCAGCGTGGAGGGGATGTATTCGCACGAGGGAAAGAGTATGCTCGTGTGCCTCATCCGCAAGCGCCAGATCGCGGAGTTCCAGCGCATTGTGCGCAAATATCCCGATACGTTTGCATATTTCGTGCAAGTTTCGGAAGTGTACGGCAAATTCTTAAAGTAAAATATCGGGCAAAACAGGACAAGATAATCGTATGGAAAAGAGATACGACGTTGCGATCGTGGGCGGCGGCATCGCGGGGTACACCGCGGCGCTCACGGCAAAAAGTTTGAAGATGGACGCCCTCTGGCTGGGCGAAGTCGGCTTTGGCGAAAAGTTGAGCAAGGCAGAGTACGTGCGCAACTTCCCCGCGCTCGTGGGGAACGGGAGCGACTTTGTCGAGCGGCTGTTGCAGCAGGCAAAGCACGAGGGCATTGTCATCACGCCCGCCCGTGTGGACGGGGTGTACGCGCTGGGCAGCGAATTTCTGCTCACGGCTGCGGGGGAGGAGTACCACGCCACCGCCGTCATTTTGGCAACGGGCATGGAGCGGCGCGCCTCCGTCAAGGGGGAGCGCGAATTTTTGGGCAGAGGGGTGAGCTACTGCGCGGTGTGCGACGGCGCGCTCTATCGCGGTAAGCCCATCGCGGTCGTCATCTCCGCGCCCAAGTTTGCAGAGGAGGTGGAGTACCTCGCGGGCTTTGCAAGCGAAGTGCACTGCTTCTGCCTGTATCCCGATCCCGTCTTCCACGCCCCCAACATTCGCGTGTGCAGCGCGCTTCCGCGCGCCATCGAAGGGGGGATGCGGGTGGAAAAACTCGTGTACGACGGCGGAGAAGTGGGGGTGAACGGGGTGTTCTTCCTCAAGGACTCCGCCCCGCCCGAGGCGCTCGTGGGCGGGCTCAAGACCAAGGACGGGCACGTGGAAGTGGGGCGGGACTGCGCCACCAACCTTGCGGGGCTGTTTGCCGCGGGCGACGTCACGGGCACGCCCTATCAGTATGTGAAGGCGGCGGGCGAGGGGTGCGTTGCGGCGTACTCGGCGCGCGCCTACGTGAATGCGCAAAAGGGCGCAAACAAGTAAATTTTACGCAGCGAACGGAGGCATTGCAATGACGCTCAAACAATTGGAACAGGCTCTGGAAGTGGAAAAACTGCGCGAGGGGGCAAACCGCGGCACCGATCTGTGCGGCAGGTACCCGCGCTGCATCTTCTGCGACCGCATGGAAAAATATCCCTGCGCCACGGCGCACGATACGTGGCTGCGCGCGGGCAAGGACGGGGGGGAAGGGCTACTCGAAGAGCCGAACTTCCCCATGAGCGAGGAGGCGAGCGCCTGCACGCCCGCGGAGGAGCAAGTTCCTGCGGCGGAAAAAGTGTCCGCGGAGGAGCAAGTGCTTGCGGAAGAGCAAGTTCCTGCGGAAGTTCCCGCCGAGCAAGCGCCTTCCGAAGCGCAGGCGCTTTCCGAAGAGCAGGCGGAACCGTGTGAAGCGGCGCCCGCCAAAGAGCAGGAAGAGGAGACTGTAAAGCGCCCCGGCAGCGGATATATCGCGCGCGGCAAGGGCGACTATGCGCTCCTGCGCCTCGTGCGGCGCAAGCAGGAAAACAACTGAGCGTGCAAGACGGTGCGACGGAGAATGCGTTGCGCCGTTTTTCTTTTTCGCGCAGCGTGCAAATTGATTGAAATATTCGTGAATACAGCGGGGAAGTTGTTTCGTAGGGTTGACAAATGTGTATCATATTGTATATAATTTAATTGTTCAGTATCGTACAAAAGGAGGATGGACATGGAATTAAACGCGTATCTTGTTAAATTTTTGGAGATCGGGCGCGCACTCGAGGAGCTGAAGATGTTCCCCGCTGCCTCCAAGCTGTCCCCAACGGAGTTCCGCCTCATCCGTGAGATCATTGTGGAGAAGGAGCGGGGGAGGAGCATCATCTCTTCCGAACTCGCCCGTCGCCTCGGCATCACCCGCTCTGCCGTGTCGCAGCTCGTGAGCAAGCTCGAGGAGCGCGACATCGTAAAGCGCGTCGCCTCGCCCACCGATCGCAAGATCGCCTACGTGCAGCTTTCGGACAGAACGCTCGCCCTCTTCGAGGAGCAGTGCGTGGGTGCGAATGAGTTCACGGAGCGCGTCATCGCAAAGTACGGCGAGGCGCGTCTCAACGCCTTTCTCGAGGAATATAATGCGCTCGTGCAGTCCTTCCGCGAGACGAGAAAGGAGATGGGCAAGTAAATCAGGCAATAATTTTTTCAAGCAGGGATCGAAATAGAATGTTAAAGCTGTATGACATCAGGAAGGATTACAAGGTAGCGGACAGCTACGTGCACGCCCTCAAGGGCGTCACGCTCAACTTCCGCGAGAATGAGTTCGTGTGCGTGCTGGGGCCCTCGGGCTGCGGCAAGACCACGCTGCTCAACATCATCGGCGGGCTCGACCGCTACACCTCGGGCGATCTGGAGATCGACGGCAAGTCGACCAAGCAGTTCTCGGGGCACGATTGGGATGTGTATCGCAATCATCGCATCGGTTTCATCTTCCAATCGTACAATCTCATCCCGCACCAAACGGTGCTGGGCAACGTGGAGCTCGCGCTCACCATTGCGGGCGTCTCGCGGGAAGAGCGCAAGGAACGCGCGACGCAGGCGCTTGAGCGCGTGGGGCTGGGCGCGGAACTCAACAAGCGCCCCAACCAGCTCTCGGGCGGGCAGATGCAGCGCGTCGCCATTGCGCGCGCCCTCGTAAACAATCCCGCCATCCTGCTCGCAGACGAGCCCACGGGCGCGCTCGACAGCGAAACGAGCGTGCAGATCATGGAGCTCATCAAGGAGATCGCGGGCGAGCGGCTCGTCATCATGGTCACGCACAACCCCGAACTTGCCGAGCAGTACGCCTCGCGCATCGTGCGCCTCAAAGACGGCTTGGTGGAGGCGGACAGCGATCCCTTCGACGGGGAGGAAGCGCCTTCCGCCCTGCCCTTTGAAAGGGACGTGGCGGCGGATACGGACGCTGCGGTTGAAGGGGAGGTTCCCACGCCCCCTGCAAGCAAGAAGAAGGGGAAGAAGGAGCGCGCCCGCATGGGGTGGCTCACCACCTTCCTGCTCTCCGCGCGCAACCTGCTCACCAAAAAGGGGCGCACGGCGATCACCGCCGTCGCGGGCAGCATCGGCATCATCAGCGTGTGCCTCGTGCTCGCGCTCTCCAGCGGCTTCAACCACTACGTCAAGCGCACGGAGGAGGATATGCTCTCCTACTACCCTCTTGAGATCACGGAGAGCAGTTTGGATATGGGCGCGGCGATGACGGCGTTCATGTCCGGTTCCAACGCACCCGATATGTCCCGCCTCGAAGACAAGGTGTACGTCGATTCCTTCCTCACGGAATTGGGGCAGGGCATGACGGTCACCAACAATGTCTCGCAAAATTATATCGACTATATCAATCGCATGGATCCTGCGTGGTACTCCGCCATTCAGTACAAGTACGGCGCGGCGATCGCGGGCAACCTCTTTACCGACGTCAAGACGGGCGGCATCGAGATCCAGGGCACCTATCACGACGAGGAGGATCGCTTCTTCTCCCTCGACGAGCTCAAGACCTATTACATTGCAGAACTCATGGCGTATAAGCCCGAGTACGCCAACCTCGTGCAGTTTGCGGGCTTCTTCGGCAACGTCGTCAACAAGATGCCGGGCACGTCTGACTTCACGGACGAAAACTATGCCGCGTACGTGCGCTCGCAGTACGACGTGGTGGGGGAATTCCCCAAAAACGAGAACGAGGCGGTCATCGTGGTGGAGCCAAACGGCTCTATGACCGACCTCACGATGGCGCAGCTCGGGCTGCTCAACGAGAAGGACTTCCTCGCCCTCTTCGACAAGGGGCAGGATGAGGACGAAACACCCACCTACAAGCCCTACGAGGAGATCATCGGCAGGCAGTACGTGCTGTACTTCAACGACGCGGTGTACAGCGCGAACCCCGCTTCGAACGGCAAGCCCGTCGTCGATCCCAAGGAGGAGAACCCCGTCTATCCCTATCTGTATGGCGGCGACAAGACGGATGCGCCGCGCGAACCCGCGCAGGATACGGCTTCCACAAAGCTCACCCCCGTCATCGTGGACGAGGAAGAGGGCATCGATTTGCGCGTTACGGGCATCCTGCGCCTCAAAGAGGGGCTGAATTACGGCTGCCTCACCAGCGGGCTGAATATCACGGAGGCGGCGGTGACGCACTACGTGGAAAAGAACGTGGACAGCGCCATCGTCAAGGACATTTTGGGCACGGTGCAGACCGCGTATGAGACGGAGTTCTGCGTGGGTGTGTTCGCGCAAAATCTCGCCTCGTACTACTCCGAACAGCTGGGTATGCTCGTCTCGCAGGGCAAGACGGTGCCCCGTCTTTTGGGCGGCGTCAACTCCTACAACGGCTTCTCCATCTACGCAAAGGACTTTACGGGCAAGGAGCACATTCTCGAGCATCTCGACGCATGGAACGATGCATGCGAGGCGGAGGGCGTCATCGGCGGCGTGCAGCTCAAGCCCACCGATAAGGTGAGTTATTCGGACACGGTGGGCATGCTCATGAGCATGGTGCAGAGCATTCTCAATATCATCACCTATGTGCTCGTCGCGTTTACGGCGATCTCCCTCGTCGTCTCCTCCGTCATGATCGGTATCATCACGTACGTCTCCGTCGTCGAGCGCGTCAAGGAGATCGGCGTGCTGCGCAGTCTGGGCGCGAGAAAACGGGATATCAAGAATTTGTTCAATGCCGAAACGTTTATCATCGGGCTGGGCGCGGGGCTGTTCGGCGTCGTCATGACGTACCTGCTCTCCCTCGTCATCAACGTCATCTTGAAGTCGCTCACGGGCATTGCGGGGCTCGCCGCGCTCTCGCCCATCGCCGCTCTCATCATGGTGTGCGTGAGCGTTGCGCTCACCCTCATTTCGGGACTCATTCCCGCCTCCGCAGCGGCGAAGAAAGATCCCGTCATCGCCCTTCGCACCGAATAAAATTGCCCCTTCCTGCCCATACTCATGGGGAAAGGGGGGCTTTCAGACATGGCTAAAAAGAACAAGGTCGCCCGCCTCAGCGACGAGGAGTACGAGGCGTACCTCAACGAACTCATGAAGAGATCGGATTAACGTCCGGTCTCTTTTTTTGTCACGCAAGCACGCCGCACAGAATAGAATGGAATAGGGCGCTCGCGAGCGCCGCTCCCGCCCTGCGGGGCGCGGAGAACAAAGGAGGAAGAATGATCTACAACAGAAGATGTTCCGTGTGCGGCTGCTG
>CALVTZ010000081.1 GCA_944363255.1 uncultured Clostridia bacterium | reverse complement strand
CGAACCACGCCAGCAGGTTCTGATTGAAGTCATCCTGTGCAAGCGGATCTTCCTTGTCCCACTTGTCGCCGAACAGCTCGGAAGGAGCGTAAAGCCCCGTTTCGTTCATGATGTTGTAAAGCATCTCGTTGATCTCTTGGCGGTATTGCTTATAAAATCGCACCGTGTCGTAGTAGTAAATGAGTTCGCTTACAACACCCGAACGACAGCCGTTATGGAGCACATCCGTGAAGATGTACTTCTTGTCGTTGTAGTCGCCCCAGCGTCCTATGACATAGTTGCAGACGCGCTTTGTGAGAGGACTATCCGAATTGCGCTTGATTTCCTTGACATTGGAAAGAGTGAGTTTCATTATGCCGCCTCCTCGAAATCGTCCGGGTAGATGCGGGTGTACATCGCACCGTACTCAAAGTAAAGCCTGCCGTTCTTGTCTGTCATGAGGTCGTAAGTGATAACGCTTATCTTGCCTCTGTCCGTCACGGCGACTTGAGCTTCGCCTTTTTCAAGGTCGATGCCTACGAGGTTGAAGGTGATGTATTCCTCACCGTCAAACCATTCAAATTCCGAGAGATAATACTTTCGGAATTCCGAGAACTTGGAAACATCTGTTTTCATAGGGTTACCTCCAAATTTTATTTTGCCTTTCGGCGGAGGCGGAGTAGCACCGATTTAGTAGAGGTCTGTTCATTGCGTTTTGACCTCACGGAAGTCAATGACAAACGAAAAAATATTGCGTTCCTGTCCGATTGTTTCAGGGCAAAAGAAAAAGCCGAGAAGAAAATCCTTCCCGGCTTCACCGTTATGAGTCATTCAATTTTTCAGCGATAATTTTTCGCATTGACTTCCGCGAAAGCTGTGCTACGCTGAGCCTCCCGAAACGGCAAAATTTGGAGAAAAATAGGCGGCACTTACCGCCTATTTTGTATAGTTGCCGTGGGCATCTCTTTTCTGTGTCAAGTAGAAGTCTGATAATTGCGGGACATAAACTTCGGTGTCGATTATGATGCCGGCAACACCCTTGATACAAAAATAACAGAGCCGCGGGTTCAAACGCGACTCTGTTTGGCGGAAGGAGAGGGATTCGAACCCCCGGATAGTTGCCCATCAACGGTTTTCAAGACCGCCGCTATCGACCACTCAGCCATCCTTCCATATTCTTTTGTTGCTTTGCAGGACTATTCGCCTTCCCAGCCTCGGTTTGACGCGATCGCGCCGCAAGCGGCGAACGATCGCTATTCCGTCGCTGCGCTCCTTACAAGACCGCCGCGGCAGGGCCACTCAGCCATCCTTCCATATCAAATGGTAAAATGCAGACGCAGCGCGCCTGCATCGACCACAATTATACCCAAAACGGCGTCTTTTGTCAATGTATTATTTGAGTGCGGTGAAATTTTTCACGCGGGAAGCGCGGAAGGAGAGGCTGACTTCATACCCGCGTTTGCCGCGCTTGACGGTGAACGCCGTCTCCCCTTCCCGCTCGAAGAACTCCGCCGCAACGCGTTCAAATGCCAGGAGCGCGGCGGCGCGGCTCTCCTCGTTCATATCCTCCTTGTCCTGCGCAAGCATACGCGCAATGCGCTGTTTCGCGTGGGGTTCGTACATAGTCACCTCCTGAAAAACCTTTTATGTTCCCCCTTCGTCACCTCCCCTTCCGCTACGGTAGCGGCGAGCAGGCGAAAGGCACGGCTGCGCTCGCACACGTTGTCCAAAAACAGCTTATCCTCTTCGGGAATGACGGAGAGGAGCGGAAGGCGCAGCTGCGAGGCGATCTCCTCCGGCTGCAAGATCTCCCCGCGGCGCACGAGGTCGCGCCGCACGAGGTTGACGACCAGCCCCACCGAGTTCAGCCGATAGCTCTTGAGCATCCCCGCGACGCGATCGGCATCGCGCATGGCGGAGATGTGCGGCGTGGTGACGATGAGCCCCTCCTCCGCACAGGATACGGCGCGGTGAAATCCCTCGTCGATGCCCGCAGGCGAATCGATGAGTACGAAGTCAAAGAGGGGCGCGAGCGAATCGAGCACAAGACGCACCGCCTGCGGGGAGACGTACCGCTCGAGAATGCGGTTGCTGGAGAGACAGTACAGCGTGGGATAGCGCGGGTGCATGACGAGCGCCTGCTTGGGGCGGCATCTGCCCTCGATGGCGTCCACGACGTCGTACAGCGCGCGGTGTTCCAGCCCCAGCGCCACGTCTACGTTGTTCAGCCCGAAGTCGAGATCGCACAAGATCACGCGATACCCCTTTCGCGCGAGCTGCGCGCCCAGATTGCAGCACACCGTCGTCTTGCCCACCCCGCCCTTTCCCGAGGTGATCACGATCTTCCTTGCCATGTAAAGCCTCCCGCGCGGGCGTTCGCCACTTTGCATAGTGTAACACGCCCGAGCGCGCGCATTCTGCCCGATCGTGGCGGAACGCGCAAAATGCTGTCACATTCGCCGCACACCCCGCGCGCCCGCCCTCATACGCTGAAAGAGGAGGGGTGTATGAAACTATCTTTGAGCATGATCGTGCGGGACGAGGAGGCGGTGCTTGGGCGCTGTCTTGCAAGCGTGAAGGATTGCGTGGACGAGATCGTGATCGCGGACACGGGCTCGCGCGATGGCACGATGGACGTTGCACGGGCATACCATGCCCGCGTTGAACGGTATATTTGGCGAGATGACTTTGCGCAGGCGCGCAACTTTTCCCTCTCCCTTGCAACGGGCGACTACGTGCTCTGGCTGGATGCGGACGACGTGCTCACCCCCGAAAACGCAGCCCGCCTCACCGCCCTCAAAGGCGAGCTGAGCAAGACGCGTGCAGACATGGTCATGTGCCCCTATGCGCTTGCATTCGATGAAGCGGGCGTCCCCGCCTTCACCTGCTACCGCGAGCGCATCTTCCGCCGCGATATGCACTTTTTGTGGCAGGGGCGGGTGCATGAGTGCATTGCGCCCCGCGGCAACGTGGTGAAGCGCGAACTGTGCGTGCATCACCTGGGCAGCGGCAAGCAGCGCGGCACGCGCAACCTCGACATCTACGAGCGGTGGGCGAAGGAGGAAGCGCTCTCCCCGCGCGACCTCTTTTACTACGGGCGGGAGCTGTATTACCACGGCAAATTCGAGCGGGCGGAAGAACAGCTCCTGCAAATGCTCGCGGGCGACGGGTGGTACGTGAACAAGATCGAGGCGTGCAGAGTGCTCGCCCTCTGCCGCCTTGCCCGCGGGAAGCGGCAGGAAGCCAAGGACGCGCTGCTCTCTTCCCTGCGCTACGGCGAGGCACGCGCCGCCCTGCTGTGCGACCTTGCCGCCCTGCTTGCGGAGGAGGGAAAGCTGCGAGAGGCAGCCTTCTACTATGAGAGCGCCCTGCTCTGCCGCGACCACAGTGCGGAGGGCGACTTCGAATGCCCCGCCTGCCGCGAAGAGGTCCCGCTTTTTGCACTCGTACGCATATATTGCGCCCTTGGGGAGGGCGAACGCGCCCTGCTTTGCCACAAAAAAACGGAGGAGCGCCATCCGACGCACCCCTCCGCCGTCCAAAACCGCGCGCTCCTTGCGCGCATGGGACTTATTTAACTCTTTTTCATGCGGCGTTTGCCCGTCATGCTCTCCACTTCCAACTTGAATACGCGCGTCATGGCGACCACCTCTTTGCGAAAGACAGTCTGTTCCCTGCCGTAGTGCGCCATGAGGAGCGCGAGCGCGTGAAGCACCTCCCCCTCCTCCTCCACGAGGGAGACCTTCCCCCTGCCGATGACGCTGAGATACTCCATCGTGCACACGTCGTGCACCTCGTCGTTCACGAGGCGATGCTTGCAGTCCGCCTCGAAGCTCGCCCTGCCCTCGCGCGCGATGAGTTCGTACTTATACCCCTCGCGTGCGCCGTGGAAGTAGAAGGTGAGCTGCTCCCCCTGCTCCTCCATGCCAAAGTTGAGGGGCAGGATGTACGGCACCTCCCCATCGCGGAAGGCAAGGCGCATGACGTCGCACTCCTTGAGCACCTCCACCATCTCTTCGCGCGCAGTGATCTCTCTGTCTCTTCTTCTCATACCCTTTCTCCAAAAAGAAAAATGCGGCGGGTGTTCCCCGCCGCATCCCTGTGTCGTTTAGAAATCCACTTCCGTGTCGTAGTAGCAGCACTTGAGCAGCTTTTCCATCTCCTCGACGGTAGGCTTGCGCGGGTTGGAACCCGTGCAGGCGTCGCCGATGGCGTTGACTGCGATGTCGTGCAGGCGGGCAAGGAACACGTCCTCGGGAACGAAGCCCTGCTCGCAGGGATAGCTGTCTGCGCCGTAGTTCTTGATGCAGTGCGGGATGTTGAGGTCGTCGTTCATCTTGCGCAGGTACGCGATGAGCGCCTGGACCTTCTTCGCGTCGCTGTCGCTCTTGTTGCAGATGCCCATGTAGTCAGCGATGACGCCGTAGCGCTTGCGTGCCGTGAGGTTCTTCGCGTTGAAGGCGATGACCTTGGGCAGGTACATTGCGTTTGCCGCGCCGTGGATGATGTGCGCGCCGTAGTCTGCGAAGGCTGCGCCCGTCTTGTGCGCCATGGAGTGCACGATACCGAGGAGCGCGTTGGAGAACGCCATACCTGCAAGGCACTGTGCGTTGTGCATGCTGTCGCGCTTTGCCATGTCGCCGTTGTAGGAAGCGACGAGGTCGCTCTCGATCATCTTAATTGCGAAGATGGCGAGCGGATCGGTGTAGTCGCAATTTGCGGTGGAGACATAAGCCTCGATCGCGTGCGTCATCGCGTCCATACCCGTGTGCGCGACGAGCTTCTTGGGCATCGTCTCTGCAAGGTCGGGATCGACGATCGCAACGTCGGGCGTGATCTCGAAGTCGGCGATGGGATACTTGATACCCTTTGCATAGTCGGTAATGATGGAGAACGCCGTAACTTCCGTTGCCGTACCGGAGGTGGAGGAGATGGCGCAGAACTTCGCCTTCTTGCGCAGTGCGGGGATGCCGAACACCTTGCACATCTCTTCGAACGTGATATCGGGATACTCATACTTGATCCACATTGCCTTTGCAGCGTCGATGGGAGAACCACCGCCCATTGCAATGATCCAGTCGGGCTGGAAGTCGATCATCGCCTGCGCGCCCTTCATCACCGTCTCCACGGAGGGATCGGGTTCGATGCCCTCGAACAGCTGCACTTCCATGCCCGCTTCCTTGAGGTAAGCGATCGCTCTGTCGAGGAAGCCGAACTTCTTCATGGAGCCGCCGCCCACGCAGATGATCGCGCGCTTGCCCTCGAAGGACTTGAGTGCTTCGAGTGCGCCCTTGCCGTGATAGAGATCTCTGGGTAAAGTAAATCTTGCCATATATACTCCTTATGTTTTCCGCGGACGGTCGTCCGCTTGATTTCCAAAAGCTATTATATCACAAAACGCAAATTCGTCAATACCCTTGCAAAAATTTTTACAAAAAATGCACGCGTTCATCTGCGCGTCCTGCGCTGGCGCAGGTATTGCAGCAGGATATATGCGCCCAAGAGGAGCAGCGTGGTGAGCGCCAGAACGAGGTACATCACCCACACTTCCACCCGTTCGCCGAAGAAGTACAGGTTGCAGTCGGTAATGTCGCGCAGAAGTTCTGTCGTCTCCGCCCCCATGCCGCGGTTTGCAAGCTCCTCGATCGCCCCCTGCATGAGGTGATTGCGGAAGAGCGAGGTGCCGTACGTTCCCGGAAGAAAGGCGACGATCTTTTGCAGCACGGACGAGAAGGAATAGATGGGCATATACGCGCCGCAGATAAAGCCATAGCCCGCGCTCACGATGGTGCCCACCGCCGCGATCTGCCCCTGCGAGGAGAGGAAGAAGTTGATGAGCGAGGAGAGTGCCGTGCCGAAGAGGACGAGCAGCAGCACGTCGAGCAGCGTGAAGAACACGTCTGCCGCGGTGAGATACCAGCCCGCGACCGCCATGTAGCAAAGCCCCAGCCCCGCCGCCGCAAAGCTCATGAGCAGCGTGGAGAAGAAGGAGGCAATGTAGTAGCTGAGCGCGAGGGAATGCGCCTTGACGGGGGAAGCGAGCAAGTCCTTGGCGCAGCCGTTGGCGCGATCCTGCACCATGAGGAAGTTGGAGCAGAAGGCGATGGTCACGCAGCACACGGCGAGCAGCGAGGAGACGAGTTGCCCGCTCACCAGCCCGTCGACGACGTCCGCAGGCAGCGGCGTCTCCCCCGTCACGTAGCTCTCGCGGTACACGTTGGAGAGGAAGGTGGCGTAGAGGATGAGCAAGATGGCGGGCGTGACGAGGGAGGTGAAGAACATTCCCTTGTCGCGGAAGAACAGCCTTATGTTGCGTTTGATGAGAATGAACAGCGTATTCATCATGCGTCCTCCTCTGCGCGCTTGCCCGTGACGGCAAGGAACACGTCGTCCATCTTGCCCTTTACGATCTCGTAGTCTGAAAAGAGCGCGGGGTGCGAGAGGACGAGCTCGGTCGCCCGCGCGGTGTTTTCCACCTGCAGGCGGAAGCCGTCGCGCACCGTTTCATAGGGCACGCCCAGCGCAGCGACCTCCTCTTCGCGCGCGCCGTAGAGCAGCACGAAGTCCCCCGTGTATGCGTTTTTGAGG
>CALVTZ010000080.1 GCA_944363255.1 uncultured Clostridia bacterium | reverse complement strand
CTGAAAGAGGTGGAGACGGAGGCGGGCTCACTTACGCCTGCGGAGGACGCGGGGCTGCGGGCGGGCGACGTCATTCTCGCGGCGGATGGAATGCGCATTCAAACGATCGCCGACCTCAACGCGGCAATGGCGCGCAGCGAGGGCAAAGAGATCGCGCTGACCATTCGCAGGGGGAGCGAAAAGTCGGAGATCAAACTCACACCCGCGCGGGAGAAAAAGAGCGGGAAATATAAGGTGGGCATTCTCATTCGGGATGCGCTCAACGGAATCGGGACGGTCACTTATATCGAGCGCGACACGGGCAAGTTCGGCGCGCTCGGGCACGCGGTGTGCGACGAGCAGATGCACGAGCTCACCCTTTCGGAGGAAAATGTATATTTGTGCAGCGTCATCGGCGTGAATAAGGGGATGCGCGGCAAGGCGGGGGAATTGCGCGGGCTCTTCCTCAACGACAGGGCCAGTGCGCGCGCCGAGCACGTTTGCGAAACGGGGCTGCACGGCACAATGGAGAAGGGCTATCTTCCGCCCTACGCGCAGACGGTGGAGACCGCGCCGCTCTCTGCGGCAACGATGGGCAAGGCAGTCATCTATTCCACCATTGACGGAACGACGCCGCAGCCCTATGACGTTGCCATTGCCAAAGTGGACGCGAACAACCGCGACAACAAGAACTTCGTCGTCAAGATCACGGACGAGCGGCTGCTTGCGGAGACGGGCGGCATCGTGCAGGGCATGAGCGGAAGTCCCATCGTGCAAAACGGCAAGCTCATCGGCGCAGTGACGCACGTATTTTTGAACGATCCGACGCGGGGTTACGGCATCGGCATCGAGCGAATGATCGAAAACGAAAAATAAAGCGGGAAGGGGATCTCATATAATATGGTATGAGATCTCTTCCTTTTCGCGCATTTTTGGGGCGGGCGGTGCAGCAAAAGCGGCTGCTCGTCCTGTTTTTCGTGCTGTTTGCGCTCGCCTTTCTGTTGGGCATCATACTTGCCGCGGCGAAGGTGGACTACGCGCAACACCTGCTCCGCTGCGAGCGGTACTTCGAGCGCGTGCTGTATTCCGCGCGCAGCGTATTTCTCATCTTTTTGGAGCGCACGGCGAGCGGGGCGATCGTCATCGCCGTGCTCACCGCCTGTTCGGTGCACCCTGCGGCGGTCGCGCTGCCCACCGTGCTGTTCGTCTATCGCGGCTATGCGTGTGGGGGAAGCGTTGTCGTGTTTGTGAGTGCGTTCGGTCTGGGCGGCGTTCTCGTCGGGCTCTTGCTCTATCTTCCCGTACAACTTGCGCTCACCGCGCTGTATATGCTCACCGCATCGCTCTCCTTCTCGCGCTCCCTCACGTTCTGCGGGCGGGAATTGGGTGCGCTGTTCATGCAATTTCTTTGCGCGCTCGTGCTCGTGGCGGCAATTTGCCTTGCCGAGTTATTGCTGCTGCTCGTCATATTTCGCCCGCTCGGAGGGCTGTGACGCGTATTTTTTCATAAACTGCGCATACTGTCGGCATGAAGAGGATATGGAAAGTAAGTTCGATCGCGCTGGCGGCGTGCCTGATCATCCCCGCGGCGTACGTGCGGGCGGGCGCGGAGGAAGGGCGCGCGGCAAATTG
Organism: uncultured Clostridia bacterium; assembly: GCA_944363255.1. Classification (GTDB taxonomy): domain Bacteria; phylum Bacillota; class Clostridia; order Christensenellales; family Borkfalkiaceae; genus Gallimonas. The sequence goes on along the minus strand of CALVTZ010000080.1, from coordinate 4,978 downwards.
CAAGGCGGCGTATTCGTGTGAATTTGAGAGCGGCACAACGCTGTATGAGCGCAATGCGGAAGATCGCCTTCCCATTGCGAGTATGTGCAAGATCATGACGCTGCTGCTCTCCTTCGAGGCGGTGGAGGCGGGGGAACTCAGCCTCGAAGAGCAGATCGGCGTGAGCGACAACGCGGCAGGGATGGGCGGTTCGCAGGTATTTTTGCAGAGCGGGCTAAGCTACACGGCGGATGAGCTCATGAAGACGGTGGCGGTGTGCTCGGCGAACGACTCCTGTGTGGCGCTTGCAGAGCGCATCGCGGGGAGCGAGGCGGACTTCGTCTCGCGCATGAACGCGCGGGCGGGGGAGTTGGGCGCGAGCAACACGCTGTTTGCAAACTGCACGGGGCTGCCCAAGCAACCGCAGTACTCCTGCGCGAAGGATGTGGCGCTCATGCTGCGCGCGCTCGCCCGCTACGATCGCTACTTTGACTATGCAAAGATCTGGCTGGAGGACTTTGCGCATCCGGACGGGCGGACGATCCGCATCACCAACACGAACAAGCTCGTGCGCTTTTACAACGGTTGCGACGGCGGAAAGACGGGCTTTACAAACGAGGCGGGCTTCTGCCTTGCGGCGACAGCGAAGCGCGAGGAGATGCGCGTTGTGTCCGTCGTCATCGGCGGGGAGAGTTCCAAGGCGCGCTTTGGCGGCGTGAGCGAACTGTTTGACTACGCCTTTGCAAATTACGAAGTGGAGCGCGTGATAGAGGAGGGCGCGCCCCTGACAGACAAGCTGAAAGTGGCGGGGAGCAAGAAGCGGGAAGTTGCGCTGTGCAGCGACAAAAGTATTTGCATCGTGAAAAAGAAGGGGGAGAAGGCGCAGGTGGAGCCAGAATATCGGCTGCCTGACTGCGTGCGTGCGCCCGTCGGCGAGGGAGACGTAGTCGGAGAGGCGATCGTCTATCGCGACGGCGTGGAGTGCGGACGGTGCAACCTCGTGAGCATGGAGGACGCGGCGCGCTTTTCCTGGTGGGATGCGCTCAAAGAGGGCGCTCAAAATTGGAATTAGTTAAATTAGCATAGTAATATGACAGACATAGTATTACGGGAAAAGCGCAATGCTATGTTTTTTCTTGACGATAATTCGCGGACTGTGCTATAATATGGATACTATGAATACGCGAGATACATTAAAGGTCGTCGGTCATCACCTTGAGATCGGCGGAAAAGACTGCGTGGCGCTTGCCGAGGAGTTCGGCACGCCGCTCTATGTGATGGACGAGGCATATATCCGCAGAATGATGCGCGTCTACCGCGACGCCATCAACAACGAATACGGCGGAAACGGGCTGGTGCTGTACGCGTCCAAGGCGTTCTCCTGCAAGGCGATCTATTCGATCGCAAATCAGGAGCAGATTGGCGCGGATGTCGTTTCGGGCGGGGAGCTTTATACCGCGCTGCAAGCGGGCTTCCCCGCAGAGCGCATCACGCTGCACGGCAACAATAAGTTGACGAGCGAACTCGAACTTGCCTTAAAGAGCGGCGTGGGCACCATCGTCGTTGATTCGCTCACTGAGGCGGAGCGCATTTCCGCACTTGCCCGCGAATATCGCGTGACGCCGCGCGTACTGCTTCGCATCAATCCCGGTGTGGAGGCGCACACGCACGCCTATGTGCAGACGGCTACGCCCGATTCCAAATTCGGCTTTTCCGTTGCGGACGGCTCTGCGGAGGCGACCTTGCGCGCGCTACTGCGCAACCCTGCGCTGCACGTTGCGGGCTTCCATTGTCACATCGGCTCGCAGATCTTTGAAAAGCAGTCCTTCGTGCTCGCCGCGCAAAAGTGCATTTCCTTTATGGCAAAGGTGAAAGAGACGCTCGGATTTGAGACGGAGGTGCTCAACTTGGGCGGAGGCTTTGGCATCTGGTATGCGGAGGGCGACAGAATGATCTCGCCCGCAGGCTATCGCGACTACCTGCTCGCGCTCATCGAGGCGGTGAAGGAGGGGTGCAAGGCGCACGCGCTCAAACTTCCCTTCCTGAACATCGAGCCAGGCCGTTCCATCGTGGGCGAAGCGGGCATCACGCTCTACCGCGTGGGTGCGATCAAGGACATCAAGGGCATTCGCAAATATCTTGCCATCGACGGCGGAATGTTCGACAATCCCCGCTATGCGCTCTATCAGAGCAAGTACACCGCGGTGCTTGCAAACCGCGCGGACGAGCAGCCGAGCGAGCGCGTCGCCCTGGCGGGCAAGTGCTGTGAGAGCGGCGATCTCATCGGGCTGGATTTCGATCTTCCCAAGGCGGAAGTGGGCGACCTCGTTGCCGTGCTCTCCACGGGCGCGTACAACTACTCGATGGCGAGCAATTACAACCGCAACCTCATTCCGCCCGTCGTGCTCGTGAAGGAGGGCAAGGCGGAGTATATCGTAAAGCCGCAGAGCTATGAGGACGTGGCGCGCAACGACGTTTTGCCCGCGCACCTCAAATAAGCATTCTGCACCACAATATCTTGTATAAAAGTGCGCCCGTTTCGCGCACTTTTTGTGTTTTTTATGTTGAATGATTTGCGTTTTAGCGCAAAATCATATATAATAGTACTATGGATTTTCTTGATCGTGCGTTGGAACTTGTCGCAAGTTTTCTTGCGGTCGTCGTCGTTTTGACGCTGCACGAATTTTCGCACGCCTTCGTTGCCTATAAGTGCGGCGATCCCACACCCAAGTGGCACGGCCGCCTCTCCGTCAACCCCCTGCGGCACTTCGATCCCATCGGGATGCTCTGCTTTACGCTGGTTGGCTTTGGCTGGGCGAAGCCCGTGCCCATCGATCCCAACAACTTCAGAAAGCCGCGCAAGGGGCTTGCGCTTACGGCGAGCGCGGGCATCGTCATGAACTATATCACGGCGTTCGTGTTCTATCCCATTTTCCTCGTCGTGTTCCGCTATTTGAGCGTTCCCTTCCTCAGCGACTTTCTCTTCTATCTCACGCTGTTTTTGTATTCGTACAGCCTGTCCTTTTGCGTGTTCAATCTGCTGCCGTTCCCGCCGCTTGACGGGTTCCGCATCGTGGACGCGTGCAGCAAGAAGCGCGGAAAAATTTACACCTTTTTGCAAAAGTACGGCTACTATATCCTCATCTTCCTCATTGCGGAGAGCTTTCTCTGCCGCATCTTCACCGACTATCTCGGCGTCTCCGTCATCGGCGCGCAGGGCGTGCAGATCATGGGATATCTCAACATTCTCGGCTGGGTGATGACCTTTGCCACCAAGTACCTCGGCTTTCCCATTCTTGCCATCTGGGGACTTGCGTTTGGTATGCCCATTGACCAGCTTTGGGGGCTTTTGGCATGGTAAACCGCGAAAATTTTGAATCCAACGTCGATTATACAACGGTGCTCGATAATTTTGAGGGGCCGCTCGATCTGTTGCTCTACCTCATCAACAAGGAGGAGATCGAGATCAAAGACATCTTCGTCTCGCAGGTCACGGAGCAGTTCCTCGAATATATGAAAGGACTGTCCAGCCTGGACGTTGAAAAGGTCGCCGAATATCTGAATATCGCCGCCACCATCATCAAGATCAAGGCGCAGGCGCTCGTTCCAAATCTGGAGGAAGATCCCGAGCTGGAAGCGGAGATCGAGGAGGACAAGGCGCAGCTCATTCGTGCGCTTGAAGAGTTCCGCCTCATCAAAGAGGAGACGAAAAAGCTCAAGGAGCTGGAGACCATCGGCTACTTCTTCAAGGAGCCCGATAAGAACGTGGGCGAGGTCAAGACGGTGTACAGCGTGGACAATCTCACGCTGGACGGGCTCATCACCGCGTTCTCTGCGCTGCTTTTGAAGCGCGGCACGGAGGAAGCGTCCAAGGAGATCCGCGAGATCCCGCGCGACGAATACACCGTTGAACAGAAGATCACCTTCATTTTGGAGAGCTTGGAGACGTTGGAAAAGGTGCGCTTTGAGGAACTTTTCACCAACGACTACACAAAATCGGAGATCGTTACGACCTTTCAGGCGATGCTCGAACTGCTCAAGCATCAATTCTTGCGCGTAACGCAGAGCCAGGCGTTTGGCGAGATCGTCATCTCGCTCAACCCCGACCGTAAGGAGGAAGAACTTGGACAAATTGACGAATATAATTGAGGCGATCCTGTTTGCTTCGGGCAAGGCGGTCGCCATCAGCGACATTACCGACAAGCTGAATATCACCCAGCGCGAGTTCAACACGGCGATCAAGGAGCTGAAGGAGCGGTATGGCGAAGAGGGCGGCATCCAGCTGCTCGAATTCAACAAGAAGGTGCAGCTCGCCTCCAACCCTGCATATAAGACGCAGGTGGAATCGGTGCTCAATCCCATTCGCGAAAAGGAGCTCACGCGCACCATTTTGGAGTGCGCCGCCATCATCGCCTACAAGCAGCCGATTACGCGCACGGAGATCGAGTATATGCGCGGCTTGAACAGCGACTACGCGGTGAACGCGCTGCTTGAACTCAAACTCATCGAGCCGTGCGGCAGAAAGGAGGCGGTCGGCCGTCCCGTGCTCTTCCGTACGACGGACGAATTTCTCAAGCGCTTCAAGCTGAACACCCTCGAAGACCTTCCCGACTACGAGACGCTCATGGCAGCCATTCGCCCGGAGGAGGACAGAGACAGCTATCTCTATGCGCGCGCCGAGTATGCAGAGGGCGCGGAGAGCGTTGCGGGTGCGCCTGCCGCAGAGCAAAAACAAGAGCCGCCGCTCACCGAAGCGGAGCTCTCCGCAGGCGGCTACGAGATCCCCGATTTCCTGCGCGGGCTGGACGACGCGGATATCATCAAGATCTCCTGAACATAAATAAATTATGGAAGTTCGCTCATATTAAGGGTATGGGCGAACTTTTTGTTTACGCTTTTTTCTTTGGCGCGCTGCTCTTCTTCCTGCCCATCGTGCTGGTCGTAGACGGCTACCTCGATTGGCGGACGAACAAGCAGTGCTTTTCGCTGCGGCTGTACC
>CALVTZ010000079.1 GCA_944363255.1 uncultured Clostridia bacterium | reverse complement strand
GCAGCTCGCCTCGAAGTACAGCCCCGCGTTCTGGCGCTTTGCCGCGCGCTCCAGCTCGTGCGAGTACTTGCAGAACAACTCCTTGTTGGAGGTGACGACCGTCTTGCCCGCGTTCAGCGCGTCGAGCACGAAGTCGCGCGCCGCACCGATGCCGCCGATGACTTCCACCACGATCTGCACGTCGGGATTGGAGACGACTTCTGCAATGTTCGAAGCCAGGATCTCCTCCGGAACGCCCGCAGCGATCGCGCGCTCGCGGTTGAGTTCGAGCACCGCCTCCACGGAGATGTCAACGCCCTGCGTTCTGCGGTAAAACTCTCTGTGTTCGGTGAGGATGCGGTACGTTCCGCTTCCTACAACGCCGAATCCAAGGATCGCAACACCCACTTTTTTCATACAACTTCCTCCGAACAATTGAGATCGTAAAGGTACTTGAGCCCGTCGAGCGTGAGCATTCTGTCGATCACGTCGATGCAGTTCGTCTCCTTTGCGATGGTCTCCGAAAAGCCTCCCGTCGCAATGGTGACGACCTCCTCTGCCTTGAGTTCCTTTTTGATCTTTTTCACGATATATTGCACCAAGCCTGCGAACCCGAATACGATGCCCGCCTGCATATTGGTTACGGTATTGGTGGCAATGACGCTCTTGGGCGCTTCGATCTCCACGCGCGGCAGCTTTGCCGTGCCCGAGACGAGGCTTTCGAGCGCGCCCTTGATGCCGGGCGCGATGACGCCGCCCACAAATTCGCCGTCTGCCGCAAGGATATTGAAGGTGGTCGCCGTGCCGAAGTCCACCACGATCATGGGCTTCTTGCAGCCGTACTTTTTGAGCGCGGAGACGTTGTTGACGATGCGGTCTGCCCCCACCTCGTGCGCGTTGTCCACGCGCATTTTCAGCCCCGTTTTCATGCCGGGCGCGATCTGCAGCGGCACGATGTTGAAGTACACGCGCAGCATGTGCTCGATGGTGTAGTCGAGCGAAGGGACGACGGAGGAGAAGATGCCCCCCGTTACCTCTTTGCCCGAGATGCCGTTGAAGGTGAGCATACTCACGAGCTGTGCGCCGTACTCATCGGACGTGCGCTTGAGATCGGTCGCCACGCGGAAGGAAAAGCGCAGCTTGTCGCCGTCGAAGATGGCGTATTTGATATTCGAATTGCCTACGTCAATGCAGATGATCATACTTGTTTCTGTTCCTGAACGGCAGTCGCCTCGCCCGATCGGAGCGCACCCTCCTGCTCCGCTTGCGTCTGATGTGCGGACTTCTTTGCGTGGCGGCGCATGATCTGCCGCTCTACGATGAGGACGATGCGATGAATGGCGGGCGCAAGCACCACGTTTACCGCGATCTCCAGCACGAAGTTCAGCCACACGAGCATGAACACAGCCACGAACACCGCGTTTGCCGTAGCCGCAGTGCCCAAAAATTCCGCCGCCGCGTCCTTCATGCACACGATGCCCACAAGATACAGCCCCGTATTCAGCACCGCGACCGTGATGGACGCCACAAACGCCGCAACGAGCGTGTTCTTGCGCGCGATCAGCCCGTACAACAGCCCTGCAACAAACCCTGCGACCGTCGTCTTGCCGATGCACGTGAGGGTGAGGAGCGCGGGACTTGCTTCAAACAGGAATACCGTGGACGGCTCCCTGCCCGCCACCGCCGTCGTAAGGAAGGTGATGAGCCCTGCAATGAGCCCCATGAAACCGCCCCCCCACATTCCGAAAAAGATGCCCGCGAGCACGATGGGAATGAGCGCGAAGTTGAGCGTGACGCCAAACATGGGAATGGCGCTTGCAAACAACTGCAACACGATGACGAGTGCGAGCAGCACGCCGAAAAAGGCGATGTTGCGCGCAGAGAAAAAGCGCTGCCCTTTCATATTCAGTTACCTCCATCGGATTTCACTTTGGAATATCCGTGTAAAAAATGTATTTGAACTGCCTGCAATTTGGCGAATGAGACCGTTTCCGTATCTCTTCTTTGCAGATAATTCCTATTTATTATAACAAAGATTCCCCGCTTTGGCAACTGAATGAGCGACATTCGCGGGAACATTTTCCCCCGCCCCATCATAATATTTAGTATAAAACCGCAGCGGAAAATCTTACATACCCTGCGGCGATCAAGGAGGAAAAACTATGAATTGCTTCACCGGCAATAACAGCTGCCTTTGGATCCTCATCATCCTGCTCATCCTCGGGACGTGCGGGAACGTGTTTTCGTCGAGCGTGTTCACGGGGTGCGGCTGGCCCGTTCTCGCGGCGCTTGCCTACTGTATGTGCAAAAACGGCACGCTGAGCTCCATCCTCGGCGGCTGCGGCTGCAAGGGCTGATCCAACAGGTTTTCATCCGATCCCGTAAAAAAAGGCTCGTCTGCGCTTGCAGGCGGGCCTTTTCCTTATTATATTACAGACTTTGCACGGCGACGATGGTCTTTGCGTCGCGGATCTCTCCCCGCGCGATCATCTCCTTCACCGTGGCAACGGGCAGGTATTCCACGTTGAGGAACTCCCCCTCGTCGAGGTGCTGTTCCCCCCGCGTCACCTCCTCCGCGCGGTAGATATAGATCTTCTCGTTGGTGTAGCCGGGCGTGGGATAGAGCACGAAGAGCGGGATCAGCTTTCCCGCGATGAGCCCCGTCTCCTCCGTGAGCTCCCGCCCCGCCGCCAGCATGGGATCCTCCCCCGCATTCAGCTTGCCCGCGGGGATCTCGTACAGCTCCTCGCCGTAGGCGTAGCGGAACTGCCTGACGAGCGCGACCTTGCCCTCGAACACGCACAGCACGGACGCGCCGCCCATGTGCTCCACCACCTCGCGCTTGCACGCCCTGCCGTCGGGAAGTTCGGCGTCGTCGCAGCGCACGTTGATGATCTTGCCGCGATAGATATAGTGTTTTTCCACCGTCTTTTCTGCAAGTTTCATATTCCGCCCCCTCAAAGTTTTGCGGCAAGCTCAAAGATATGTCTGCTCTCCTCGCTCTCCAGCCCCAGGGCGCGCAGGAAGTAGCGATACCCGCACAGGAGCGCTTTGAGTTCGGTCACGTCCCCTCTGCCCGCCGCCGCGGTGAGTTCGCCCAGCATGAGCTCACCCGCCGCCCCGTCCTCGCCGCTCACGCGGGCGGCAACGTTTGCACGCTCCACGGTGAAGCGCTCGGCAAGTTCGCCAAGCAGCTCTTCCACCTTGTAATACCCGCGCTGCGAGAGCGTTCTGTGCAGTTCGGGGAAGCACTCGGAGACGATGTCGCGGAAGGGACGGATCATGCGCTGCACGAAGAGCGCGAAGCTCGCCGTGTAGCTGCCGTCCTCGTAGAAGTAGCGCAGCAGAAATTCGTTGAAGGAGAGCTTTCCGCCGTCAAATTCCACCAAGAGACAAAAGACGAAGGCGATGAGTTCCCCCCTGTCCGAGGGAAGATAGGCGGCGCCGTGGGCAGCCCCCCTTCCCGCGGGAAATTTGAGGTACGCCCTCTTCGCCGCGGGATAGTCGAACTTATCCGTCACGGCGGAGAAGAGGTCGGTGAGCGCGCGGCTCGCCGCGATCGCCTTCAGAATATCTGCAATGCGCCTGTCCGCATCCATGTATTTTCCGTTCAAAAGTTCGTCGCACGCGTCGATAAAGCGCTGGATCTTGTCGTACTGTTCGCGCATTTCATTCCTCCTCGCGGCGCTTGCCGCAGTTTTCATTATAGCACAAACAAAAAAATAATTAAAGAATTTTTTCGGAAATATCTTGATTTTATCTGTATTTTTATGTATAATGGGAGCAATTAGGAATGTAAGGAGGAAAACAGTTATGAAATCGGTTAAAATTTCGCTTGAGATGGCGCAGAAGGTAAAGGACTTCGTCGCCGTCACGCAGAACTACGAATGCGAGATCCTGCTCAAGAGCGGAAAGTACGTTGTCGACGCAAAGTCCATCCTCGGCATCTTCAGCCTCGACCTTTCCCAGCCCCTCACCGTTGAGATCTACTGCGACGACTGCAACGACCTCATCGAAAAGCTCAAGAAGTTCGAAGCATAAACGCGGCATATTTCCCGACGAAGCACGATACGAAGTCGCTTAACCCGTTAAGCGGCTTCTTTGTGGTTGATTACAAAAGTTTGATAACAAAAGAAGGCATCTTTCATGCAGGTCAAAGGCGATACTTCGGTAAACAAGTTAATACTTCTTTTCGTCTTTGACAAGATGGAAAGTCCTCTCACAGAGCGGACGCTCATTGATATGTGCACCTCCTCCAACGACTGGATCAACTATATGGACTGCGTTTTGCTCATCCATAAGTTGCTCGCGGACGGCTTCATCTGCGAAGTCTCCGGCGTGGACGATCCCCTCTACACCATCACGCCCGAGGGACGGGAGACGCTTGCAAACTTCTATATCAACATTCCGCGCAGCGCGCGCGAGGAGATCTCCCGCTTCATCAAAAACAACAACGCGCGCTTTCGCACCAAACAGGACTGCAAAGCGGACTATTACCAGAATAAGGACGGCACCTATACGGTATTCTTGAAGATCCTTGCCCCCGTTCAGCCCATGCTCGAACTCAAGTTTGTCGTTCCCGATAAAAAGACGGCGAACACCATCTATAAGAAGTGGGAGGACAAGGCCTCCGAGCTGTATTCCGTTGTGTACGAAACGCTGGTAGACTAACTAAGGAGAGGAACGACATGATCACATATTCGACGAAAGGTACGTGCAGCAAGCAGATCATCTTCGATCTGGACGAGGAGAACAAGATCCACAACGTCAAGTTCATCGGCGGGTGCAGCGGCAATTTGCAGGGCATCGGCAAGCTCGTGGAGGGAAAGACGCCCGATGAGATCGTCCCCCTGCTCAAGGGCATTCGCTGCAAGCAGAACACCTCCTGCCCCGATCAGCTCGCCCAGGCGCTGGAGCCCTATCTCTCTTCCGCCAAGAAGTGAGCACGCCAAACGATCAAAGACGATGAGCGGACGCAGCCTGCGCCCGCTCTTTTTCATGCAAAAAAGCGCCCGCCTTGCGAGCGCTTGTGTTTTTCTCCACTCCCCTTTCGCGCAGCCGCGCACATATTTTAGCAAACGGCGCATACTGCAAGCATGATACTGCTCTATCTCCTGCTCGCCGTGTACGCGATCGCGGTGAATGTAAGTGGGTTCTTCCTGCTCAAGCGGCAATTCAACGCCTGGGAGGAGGGCGCGGGGCGCGCGGACGCGGGCGACGGAAAACTGCTCGTCGTTGCCGTATTGGGGGGCGCCGCAGCCATCTACGCCGCCATGTTCATCCTGCGCTATCGGCTGGGCGATATCCTGCTCATGATCGCCCTGCCCGTGATCACCGTACTCAACGGCTACGCCTTCTTTTTGGGATTTCGCGGCATCGGATTTTTATACTGACTCAAAAGCCGCTGTGCTCTTCCAGCCACTTGGCAACGCCGTCCTCTTCGCAGTAGCCGATGACGCCCGTCGCCTTCTCCTTGAGCCACTCGTCCGCATTCATGACGGCGTACTTTTCATCGCATACGTCGAACATATCCGAGTCGTTGGAGGAGTCGCCGAAACAGCACACCTTCTCCACGCCGAGGATCTCTTTGAGGCGGGTGACGCCGTTTGCCTTGGTCGCCGCGCGCGGGGAGATCTCCATCCAGAAGTCGCTCTGATAGGTCTCCTGGTGGAAGATGCAGATGAAGCGGTCGTCATATTTGAGGATATCCCACGCCGTCTGCAACAGCTCGCGCGGGCCGATGCACTTGAAGTAGTACACATAGTGCCCCAAGAGCTCTTCCTGCGTGTGCACGGGGTACAACCTGTCGTCCTGCGTGCGGCGGGAGAGATAGCGCTGCATCCCCTCCGTCTCGCTGCCCAGGATCCATGCGACGCGCTCGCGCACGTCGTTCGAGCCAAAGACGAAGGGAATGATGCCGTGCGAGGTGAGCACGGAGTGCACATAGTACTTCTCCTCCTCGCCGAAGAGGACGGAGTGATAGGTCGTGCGGGAGGCGGGGTGATAGATGAGCCCGCCGTTGTAGAGGATGCCGGGCAGTTGGATGTTCAACCCCTGCAGGGCGCGCGCCGCGCTGCGCACCGAACGCGCCGTTGCATACGTAAAGAGCATCCCGCGCTCGATGAGCGCGTTGATCTTTTCACAGCTATATTCAGAAACTTTTTCGTCTCTTGTGAGAAGTGTACCGTCTAAATCGGTCACAAAGAGCGTTTTCATCGTATTCAGTCCAAATTGTGGTATCGTTCTTTCCTCTATCATTATATCACAAGTGCGGCGGAATTTCCATATCCTGCGCCATATTTTGCGAAAAAATATTTTTTGCAGCAAATACAATAAAATGTGTGGCAAAATCACGGAAAAAGGCGGCGAAAAACCCCTTCGCGGGGCGGCAAAATTTTTCCGAAAAAAATGCAAAAAATATCTGCAAAACGTTTGACAGAAAAATAAATCTTTGATAGAATATACAAGCGTTGGCGAACTGCGGGTGTAGTTCAATGGTAGAATCCCAGCCTTCCAAGCTGGTCGCGTGGGTCCGATTCCCATCACCCGCTCCACTTTTCGCAAGAAGGTTTTGCGAGTTTCGCGGCAAGTCAAGCATCTGCGCCTGTAGCTCAGGTGGATAGAGCAACGGCCTTCTAAGCCGTGTGTCAGGAGTTCGAATCTCTTCAGGCGCACC
>CALVTZ010000078.1 GCA_944363255.1 uncultured Clostridia bacterium | reverse complement strand
CGAAGAGGGAGAGCTGCGTTGCCTCCGCCTTCTGCGCGTCCGCAGTGAGCAAGCCCGCGATGGCGCGCGCATCGCGTTCGCCAAAGAACTTGCCGCCGCAGGTGATAAAGTGGCGGGCGCGCTTCATGACAACGCGCATTCGCCCCAGCATTTCAAAGTCGAGTTTGGTATATCGCCGCGCCTGCATGATCTTCTGTGCGCTGCGCACCCCCAGCCCGGGCACGCGCAGCAGCGCTTCGAGGGGGGCGCGGTTGACTTCCACGGGGAAGAATTGCAGGTGCCTGAGCGCCCATGCGCACTTGGGATCGTATTCGAGGGGGAGATCGTCCTCCTCCGCGGCGAGCTCCTCCGCGTCAAAGCCGTAAAAGCGCAGCAGCCAATCCGCCTGATACAGCCTGTGCTCGCGCAGCGCGCCGCCCGCCGTGTGGGGGAGCAGGGGATCTTCCACCACGGGCACGTAGGAGGAGTAGTACACGCGCTTGAGCCCCGTCTTGCGGTACAAGCCCTGCGAGAGGCGCAGGATGCGCCCGTCCCGCTCCGGACTTGCGCCCACGATGAGCTGCGTCGTCTGTCCCGCGGGCAGGAATGCGCCCTTCTTGTGCTCGGCGCGGAAGGCGATCTTCTCCGCCTGCAACTGCCGCATGGGGACAAGCACGCTCTCCTTGCTCTTTTGCGGGGCGAGCAGCTTCAAACTGCGCTCGCTGGGCAGTTCCACGTTGTAGCTCATGCGGTCGACATAGCGCGCTGCCTCCTGCGCGAGCGCCCCGTCCGCGTGCGGAATGCCCTTTAGATGGATATAGCCGTGGAATTCGTACTGCGTGCGCAGCAGCTTCACCGTGCGCAGCAGCAGTTCCATGGTGTAGTCGGGCGAGCGGAACACGGCGGAGGAGAGGAAGAGCCCTTCGATATAGTTGCGCTTGTAAAAGTCGATGGTCAGTTCGCAGATCTCCTCGGGCGTGGCGGTGGCGCGGGGCACGTCCTCGCCCGCGCGGTTGACGCAGTAGCGGCAGCCAAAGATGCAGTCGTTGCTCATTAAAATTTTCAGCAGGGAGACGCACCTTCCGTCCGGCGTGAAGGAGTGGCAGCACCCCGCAACGTACCCGTTGCCCATGCCGCCCATGTTTTGCCTGCTGCTGCCCGAAGAGGAGCAGGAGACGTCGTACTTCGCGCTCTCCGTCAAAATTGTAAGCCGCTCTTGAGAGATCATGGCAAAAGTATAGCACACGAACAAGTGTTTGTCAAACATTTGTTTGAAAAGTTGTGAAAATATCTCCTTGATTTTTTCCGCCTAATATGTTATAATGATTTCACACTAATTTCACGCAATGATAAAGCGTAGTTAAAAGAGAGGAGCTATAATGAATCGCAAGGAGGCGGGTATGAAGGTACTCATCGTTGACGACGAAGAAATGATCCGCGCGGTGTTACGCGAGTATGTGGAATTTGAGGGCGGCACGGCGGACGAAGCTGCCGACGGCATGGAGGCTGTGAAGATGTGCCGCGAGAACGATTACGACGTCATTCTCATGGACGTGATGATGCCCCGTCTCGACGGGTTCTCCGCAGTCAAGGAGATCCGCAAGTTCAAGAATACGCCCGTCATCATGCTCTCCGCCCGCGGCGAGGAGTATGACAAGCTCTTCGGCTTTGAGATCGGCTCGGACGACTATGTGACCAAGCCCTTCTCCCCCAAGGAAGTCATGGCGCGCATCCACGCCGTCACCAAGCGCGCGGCGGCGCCCGTGCGCGAACACGGCGACGTATATGAGTTCGAAGGGCTGAGGATCGACATGGTGGGGCGCAGCGTGTACGTAGACGGCGAAAAGGCAGAGCTCACCCCCAAGGAGTATGAACTGCTCTTCTACTTCGTGCAGAACGAGGGCGTGGCGCTCACGCGCGAGCGGCTGTTGAACAAGGTGTGGGGGTACGACTTCTACGGCGACGACCGCACGGTGGATACGCACGTAAAGATGCTGCGCGGCAATTTGAAGGAGTATCGCAAGTTCATCATCACCCTGCGCGGGCTGGGGTACAAATTCGAGACGTAAATAATACAAGCCCCTCTCTCACGGGAGGGGGCTTTTTTTGGAGAGAATATGGAAAGGATGCGCAAGAGAAGGGGAAAAACGGCACGCGGCATGAGCTTGAATCTCGTGCTGTGGTTTGCCTTTTCGCTCTTTGCCATCATCATCATGCTGCTCTTCGTGCTCGTGCAAAACCTGCTCGTAGACAGGCAGTATCGCACGCAGACGTACGACGCAGTTCGCCTTGCGGGGGATGATATGCGGGAGGCAATGGAAAACGTCCCGCCCGACAACCTGCCCATCATCGTCAAGTACGCCTTCGAGATCTCGTACAAATACAACGTCACCGTGTTCTTCCTGTACGAGAACGGCGAGAGCGTGTTCCCCGGCTACATGGGGCAAAAGGAGTATCCGCAGCTTGCCGAGGCGATCGCCGCCTCCATTCGCGAAGGGGAGAGCGACGCCTTTTTGCAGACGGCGGACGAGATCGCCTATGCGACGGAAGCCCTCTTCAACGGGCGGGAAGGGTATCTCTACATTTCCCACTCGCTCGAGCGGCTGGGCGAATTTGAGGGGCAGATCGGGCTCATCTCCCTCATTGTGGTGCTCTTTGCCGTCGTGCTCGCCTTTGTGGTGAGCGGCTTCGTCGCCATGCTCGTCACCAAGCCCGTGACGGACGTCACGGAGCGCGCCAAGGAGCTTGCCCGCGGCAACTACGACCTCAACTTCAAGGAAACATACTACTGCACGGAGATCAACGAACTTTCGGAGGCGCTCGACTACGCCCGCTCGGAGATCTCCAAGGCGGATAAGATGCAAAAGGAACTCATCGCAAACGTCTCGCACGACTTCAAGACGCCCCTCACCATGATCAAGGCGTATGCCTCCATGATCCGTGAGATCTCGGGTGCGGACAAGAAGAAGCGGGACGCGCACGCAAAGGTCATCATCGACGAGAGCGACCGCCTCGCCACGCTGGTGGGGGATCTTTTAGACCTCTCCCGCATCCGCGCAGGCGTGGGCACGGGGGAGAGAACGGTGTTCAACCTCTCCGAAGAGGTGTACCGCATCGCCGACCGCTTCACCTATCTGCACGCACAGGGCTACACGATCGAGACGGACGTGGAGGACGGACTTTATATCTCCGCCTCGCGCAGCCGCATCGAACAGGTGCTCTACAACCTCATCGGCAACGCCGTCAACTACACGGGGGAGGACAAGCGCATTCGCGTGCGCCTCTACGCCAAGGACGGGCGTTCGCGCTTTGAGGTCATCGACTCGGGCAAGGGGATCGCCCCGGAAGAGATCCCCACCATCTGGGATCGCTACTACCGTTCGCGCGATACGCACAAGCGTCCCGTTCAGGGAACGGGGCTGGGGCTCTCCATCGTAAAGGAGATCCTCGTCGCGCACGACTATCCCTTCGGCGTCCTCTCGCAAGTGGGCAAGGGGAGCTGTTTCTGGGTAGAGTTCAACGCACCTCCCGCAGCGGGGGAGGAGCAAGGAGGAGACAGGCAGTGAAAACAAGCGCCAAAGCCATACTTGCCATCTTGCCCTTTGCGGCGGCGGGCATTCTTCCCATGGCGAAGGTATGCGCCGCCGCAGAGAATGCTTTCGAATATCACGCGGGGACGAGCGCTTCCTCCGTGACCTGCACGGGCGCGACGAGCGTGCAGCTCGAACGCCAATCGCTGCGCTTTGACGTGGAGGCATTCCCCATTCCCGCAGAGGGGAGCGCGCAGAAAAATCGCGCGCGCGTCACGGCGGAATACGAATTTTACAATCCCACGGAGCAGGACGAGGAGATGGCTATGCTCTTCCCCTGCGGCACCCTGCCCGCATACGCCGAAGGGGACTTCGACTGCGAGATCACGCTGGACGGCGCGCCCGTTGTCGCCTCGCCCCGCCACTCGCTCGATTCCGGTCTGGCAGAGGGAACATACAATGTCGACCAGGGGGCGGCGCGGCTGTCCGCGGATATGCGCACGGACGACTTCTTCTCGCCCTTCATGCCCGTGACGAAGTACGTCATTCGCACGGAGGCGGGCGAGGGGGAGGCGCGCGATCTCAAGCTCTCCTTCGCGCTCAATCCCAAGAAGTCGCGCATTCTCGCGCCCGACTGCCACGGCGGATACATTGCAAACGGGTTCTCCGTTGTCACCTTCCGCGCGGTGGAAGCGCCCGTCGTCGTGTACGTCGTGGGGGAGAGCAGCGCGCCCACCATTCTCTCCACCCTCTCCGCGCAGAAGGCGCGCACGGATACCTTTTCCTCTGATGCGGTGAGCGTGGGCTATGAGGCGCATCAGACGGTGTTCGCCGCCTTTTTGGAGAGCAAGCGCCCTGCAAACGTCAACTTTATCGATTGGTACAACGCCTGTCTCGACTTCTACAACGACGCGGCGCGCGACTCGGGCGTGTACTACAACGCCGTCCCGGGGGAGGGTGATCTGCTGCTCTGGTATGAATACAGCGTGCTCGTGCCCGCGCAGGAGCGCGTCACAAACGTCGTGTCCGCGCCCCTCTATCCCGAGGTCAAGGCGGATACGGTGACGAGCTGTTACTATCAGTTCCTGCTCTCGCCCGCGCAGAAGTGGGGGGTGCACAAGGGGCTTGAGATCACCATCAACACGCCCTTCACCGTCTCCTCCAGCTCGCTCGACTTTGAGCGAACGGAAAACGGCTACCACTTCTCGCGCGACAGCCTGCCCGTGGGCGAACTCACCTTCACGCTGGCAGACGGCGAACCGCCCGCCATCGTGCAGCCCACGCGCGGCCCCGTCTTTTCCACCATGTTCGGCAAGACGCTGCTCATCCTCACCTGCGTCACCGCGCTCGCCGTGGGCGCGACCGTTGCGGTCGTCGTCTGCATTCGGCGGCTGGGGCGCAGAAATAACGACAAGCCAAAACAATAACGGAAAACGGGACGGCACACCGCCCCGTTTTATTTTTGCCGAATCAGTTTACAAATTCGTTGAAATGTGTTATACTAATATCTTAAAAAAATCATAAACAAAGGAGCATTATGCTGGAATTAAAACATATCGGCTTTACAGTGGACGGCGAAGAGGGGAAAAAGCGCATCCTCGACGACGTCTCGCTGTGTATCAACGAGCGGTTCGTCGCCTTCACCGGCCCCAACGGGAGCGGGAAGAGCACGCTCGCCAAGATCATCGCAGGCATTCTCACCCCCACGGAAGGAAGCATCTTCTTCAACGGGGAGGACATCACCGCGCTCTCCGTCACAGAGCGCGCAAAGCGGGGCATCTCCTTCGCCTTTCAGCAGCCCGTGCGCTTTAAGGGCATCACGGTGAAGGATCTCATCTCGCTGGCGGCGGGCAAGCCCACCACCGTTGCAGAGGCGTGCAACTACCTCTCCGAAGTGGGGCTGTGCGCGCGCGACTACGTGGGGCGCGAGGTCAACGCCTCGCTCTCGGGCGGGGAATTGAAGCGCATCGAGATCGCCACCGTGCTCGCCCGCGGCACGCAGCTCACCGTATTCGACGAGCCTGAGGCGGGCATCGATCTTTGGAGCTTCCCAAGCCTCATCCGCGTGTTCGAGAACATGTATCAAAAGACGCAGGGCAGCATCGTCATCATCTCCCATCAGGAGCGCATCCTCTCCATTGCAGATAAGATCGTCGTCATCTCGGGCGGCAAGATCAAGGAAGAGGGCGCGCGGGAGGACATCCTCCCCGGGCTGCTCTCCAGCCGCGTATGCAGCGCACTCAACAAGGAGGGACAGGCATGAACGAGATCGAAAAGATGCTGCTCTTGCAGACGGCAGACCTGCACAAGATCCCGGACGGGGCGTACAATATCCGCCTCAACGGGGGTTCGGGCGGCAGAAACAGTACCGAGCATATCAAGATCGAGCAGCGCAAGGACGGCAACCCCGGCATTGACATCGTCATCGCGCCGGAGACGAAGAACGAGAGCGTGCACATTCCCGTCGTCATCAACAAGACGGATTACCGCGAGACGGTGTACAACGACTTCTACGTGGGCGATGGGGCGGACGTCACCATCATCGCGGGCTGCGGCATCCACAACTGCGGCGTGGAGACGGCGGAACACAGCGGCGTGCACACCTTCCACATTGGCAAGAACGCGCGCGTGCGCTACGTGGAAAAGCACTAT
The DNA here is from genome assembly GCA_944363255.1 of uncultured Clostridia bacterium. Lineage (GTDB taxonomy): Bacteria > Bacillota > Clostridia > Christensenellales > Borkfalkiaceae > Gallimonas. The sequence goes on along the minus strand of CALVTZ010000078.1, from coordinate 500 downwards.
GCGGAAGGGGACGGCAACGGCGAGAACGTGATGAACCCCGCAAGCGTCATCTACATGGCGGAGGGCGCGGTGCTGGAGATGGAGACGACGCAGATCAAGGGCGTCGATTCCACCGCCCGCTCCACGCGCGCCGTGCTCGATAAGGGCGCGCAGCTGCTCATTCGCGAGAAGGTGTACACGCACGGCAAGCAGTTTGCAAAGTCCGACTTCTCCGTGGAGATCAACGGCGAGGACGCGGTCGCAGACGTCGTCTCCCGCTCGGTCGCGGCGGGTTCGTCGCGGCAGGAATTGTACCTGCGCGTGGACGGCAACGGCAAGTGCCGCGGACACAGCGAGTGCGACGCCATCATCATGGACGATGCGAAGGTGGTCGCCATTCCCGCGCTCGCCGCAAACAACGTGGACGCAGAGCTCGTGCACGAGGCGGCGATCGGCAAGATCGCAGGCGAACAGCTTATCAAGCTCATGACGCTGGGGCTTACGAGAGAGCAGGCGGAAGA
>CALVTZ010000077.1 GCA_944363255.1 uncultured Clostridia bacterium | reverse complement strand
AGCACTCCCTTCAATCAAGCTCCTTTCTCATGACGATGGCGTCCTCCCCGTCCGGATAATAGCGCGTGCGGCAGTACAGCCCGCAAAAGCCGTGTTTGAGGTAGAGCAGCTGCGCCGCCGCATTGGAGACGCGCACTTCGAGGAATACTTGCTTTACCCCCCGCCGCTTTGCCTCCTCCAACAGATCGCACAGCACCTTACCCCCGCGCCCGCAGCCGCGGTACATCTCCGCCGTGGCGATGAGCTGCACTTCCGCCTCGTCCGCAGCGAAGGCGATGCCGCCGTAGGCGACGAGCACGCCCTCCTCCTCGAGCAGCGAACCGAAGAACCTGCCCGAGAGCAGCGAATCGGCGAGCATACGGCGCGACCAGGGCGCCACGGGAAAGCACTCGCGTTCGAGCTGCGCGATCGCGTCGAGATCGGCCACCTTCCATTCTCTGCCGTTCATCGCTTTTCCTCCGCAGAAGATTTTCTCAGATACAGCGCTTCCAGCTCCCGCGCGGGCACGACTTCGCCCTGCTTTTTGCGCACGGCGGCAAGCAGCCCCCTTGCGGGATCTTTCAGCACCGTCTTGATGCCGACGGGCTGCGAAGAGACGGGCGTGTATCCCCTGCCCACCAGCGCGAGGACGTCCGCTTCCGCCATGTAGGCGGGTGACTGCGCGCTGCCCCCGTCGTAGGGACAGGCGTAGTACGCCCCATGCCCCGCGTCTACGAGGGGAAGGAGCGCCTCGCTCCCTTCATCGTATGCGAGCGTATCGAAGGAGGTGACGGCGAGCGTCGGTTTTTCCGCCGCCAGCGCCAGCCCCTTTACGGTGGCAATGCCGATGCGAATGCCCGTGAACGAGCCTGGGCCCACGACCACGGCAAAGAAGTCGCACTCCGCCGCCGTCATACCGAGGGCGGAGAGGGCGCGCGCGATCTCGTCCATGAGCAGGACGGAGTGCTGCGCCATGCAATCCCTTTGGCAGGAGAGGTATTCCGCATCCCCCTTTTGTGCGGCTATGGTGAGGTAGCTCGCGCTTGTATCAATGGCAAGAAAGTTCAATATGTTATCTCCCTGAGCTCCTCGCCCCGCTTGGTGATGACGATGCGCTTACACCCTTCGGGCAGCAGCCCCTTGATATTCTCTCCCCACTCGACAAGGCAGACGCCGCCCAGCTCGAAGTAGTCGGCAAAGCCGAGGCGGAACGCCTGTTCCTCGCTCTCGATGCGGTAGCAGTCGAAGTGGAAGAACTTGTCGCAATAGGTATTGACGTAGGCGTAGGTGGGGCTGGTGACCTCTTCCTGCACGCCAAGCCCCTTTAAGATGCCCTTGGTGAGCACCGTCTTTCCCGCGCCCATCTCGCCGTCGATGAGCACGGTATCCCCCGCACGAAGCGTCTTTGCATATTCCTCGCCGAAGCGAATGGTTTCCTCCCGCGAATGGGAAATAAAAAGTGCCATACGCGGATATTATACCGCATACGGCAGCTTTTTGCAAGAAAATTAAGGGAAATGGTGAAAATTTCAGGTGCGCGGGGGCGCGTTCTTTTTGTGCTTGCGCCTGCCCTTTGCAGCCGCCATGCGGCGGTCGAAGCGCGCCGTCGTCATGCGAATGAAGCGCGCGAGCGGCTTGTACACGAGGAGAACCACCGCGCCGATGACGGCGCCCTTGATCGCGTTGAAGGCGAGGATGAACGTCCACAGGCTGTTGAAGGTGGCCACCCCCACTTCCTGCCCGAAGAAGAAGGGGAAGTTGATGTAGCGGTTGGTGAGAAGGCCCAGCCCCATCTGCACGAGGCAGGCGCACACGAGATAGAGCGCCGCCCAGCCCCTTCCCCGCTTGAAGCGGTATGCGATGGCGGGAATGAGCATATAGCCCGTGGAGAGGATGAGGTTGGCAAGCTCCCCCACGCCCCCCGTCGAGGTCTTGGCAAAGCAGAGCAGCTCCTTGATGAGAATGGAGACGAACGCCTCCACAGGCCCGAAGATGAACCCCTCGATGAGGTAGAACACGTTTGCAAAGTCGAGTTTGAGAAAGCTCGCCTGCGGGAAGATGGGAAATTCCAAAAAGGTGACGACGAACGCGAGCGCGGTGAAGATCGCCATGTACGCGATACGCGGCGCGGAGAAGTGCTCTTTCATCACCGCGCGCAGGCGGGCGCCAAAAGTCTTTTTCTCCACTTCACAGAGTGGCTCCACCCGCACGTCCACGGGCACGAGCGCCGTCTGCACCGCAGAAGGCGCCTCCCCCTCCGCGATCACGCACCCATCGTGCAGCTCCACTTCGGGGAACAGTTCTTTTTCCTTGATTTTTTCCTGCATGAGAATACCTCCAACTGTTTCGAGTATTCTTTGCCGCAAAAAAACGCCCCGCAAGCAAGCGGGGCGCGACGTACTACACCATCTTTTCTCATCCGGACTATGACCGTCGGTACGGGAATTGCACCCGTTCGGGAGCCATGCGGCTCTTCGCAGACTATACTGCCGGTGGAGACTTTCACTCCGCCCCAAAGAATATTCGATTGTTTGAATTATACGGCATTTTTGCCGCGCTGTCAAGTATTTTTCCGCAACTTGTTCTCCCATACTGTGAGCGTGAAGCTCTGCCCGCCTGCAAAGCGCAGCACGAGCTCGTCCCCCTTCCTGCGCACCGTGGCAAAGCGTTTCGCGCCGCGTGATTAGATAATAACTTATAATTTATAACTAATTTCCATCAATAATATAGTTATGAACTATAAAATATCAAGTAATTTGGAGCGCAAAATGCAAGAATTATATCGTTTGGCAGAAAACTTAAAACGCCTTCGCCTGCAATACGGCTATTCGCAGTCTCACGTTGCAGACGTGCTTGGCATACGTCCCCCCTCCTACCACGCGTACGAGGCAGGCATCGCCATTCCAACGCTCAAAAACTTTATCAAGCTGGCAAAGCTGTACGACGTCTCTTTGGACGACCTCATCGAATAAAAAACAGCCCGCGGCAGTCGCCGCGGGCGTTGCTTTTTTTATCAGAGAATGTCCCCTTCATAGATGGGGAATTGCGCGCACAGCTCGCTCACCTGCTCCGCAACGTCTGCGACTGCCCCCTCCTTGCCCGAAATGACTTGGGTGACGAGGTCTGCGATCCTGATCGCCTCCGCCTCCTTCATGCCGCGCGAGGTGATGGCGGGCGTGCCGATGCGGATGCCGCTTGTGACGAAGGGCGACGTCGTTTCAAAGGGAATGGTGTTCTTGTTCACCGTGATATGCGCCCGATCGAGCAGCGCCTCCAGCTCCTTGCCCGTGATCTCTTCCTTTCTCAGATCGACGAGCATGAGGTGGTTGTCCGTGCCGCCCGAGACGAGGCGCACGCCGTTTTGCATGAAGCGGTCTGCCATGGCTGCAGCGTTCTTCACGATCTGCTGCTGATAGACGCGGAAGTCCTCCGAGAGCGCCTCCTTGAAGGCGACTGCCTTTGCCGCGATGACGTGCATGAGCGGGCCGCCCTGCGTGCCGGGGAACATTGCCTTGTCGATCGCCTTTGCGTACTGCTCCTTGCACATGATGGCGCCCCCGCGCGGGCCGCGCAGCGTCTTGTGCGTGGTCGTCGTCACGAAGTCGGCATAGGGCACGGGCGAGGGGTGCAGCCCCGCCGCCACCAGCCCCGCAATGTGGGCGATGTCCACCATCATATACGCCCCCACCTTGTCGCAGATGGCGCGGATGCGTTCGAAGTCGATGACGCGGGGGTAGGCGCTCGCGCCCGATACGATCATCTTGGGCTTGCACGCCAGCGCGATCTTCTCCATTTCGTCATAGTCGATGGTCTCCGTCTCGGGCGAAACGCCGTAGGGCACGATGTTGAAGTACATTCCCGAGAAGTTGACGGGCGAGCCGTGCGTGAGGTGCCCGCCGTGCGAGAGGTTCATGCCCATGACGGTGTCGCCCGGCTTGAGCATGGCAAAGTACACGGCGAAGTTCGCCTGCGCGCCCGAGTGCGGCTGCACGTTGCAGTGGTCGCAGCCGAACAGCTTTTTCATGCGGTCGCGGGCGAGATCCTCTGCAACGTCCACAAATTCGCAGCCGCCGTAGTACCGCTTTCCGGGGTAACCCTCCGCATACTTGTTGGTGAGGTGGCTCCCCATCGCCGCCATTACAGCGGGTGAGACGATATTCTCGCTTGCAATGAGTTCGAGGTTGCCGCGCTGACGGTCAAGCTCCTTCTTCATGGCAGCGTACAATTCGGGGTCTGTGTTGCGAACGGTGGTAAGGTCGATCATATCCGTGCTCCCTGTTTTGCGAATTTACATGACATTATAACAGAAAGCGCGCAAAATAGCAAGTCCTCTCAAAAAATTTTTACACGCGCCCGCGCTTTCCGCCCGAAAACACAGCCGCCCGCCTCGTCACCGAGGCGGGCGGCATTTATCCGCTTTTACATTGCAAGGAAGGTCTCCACAAGCGCGATCGTCTGCTCTTGCATCAACGCGCGCTGCGCAGAAGTTGTCTGTTCCCAAAGCGTGCGCACCTGCGCCTGCACTTGGACAAGCGTAGCCGCCGTTGCCCCCTCGATGGCGGCAAGAAGCTGTGCTTCCACCTCTTCCGCACGCACCTTGGTCTGCTCCGCCTCAACCGCATTCAGCGCACCCGTGAGCTTGGCTGCAAACCCGATGGCGCCCAATTCTGCCTGCACCATGCCGTCAAGCGCGTCGTACGCCTGTTTGACCAGCGTCACCGCCTGCCCATCCGGCTGCTCTGCCGTGAGCGTTGCCTCGTGCTGCGCGGCGAAGGAGGCTGCGCGCTCCCTTGCCGTAAACCACGCAAGGTCGATGACGGCAAGCTCGATATGGTTCTGATTGCCGCCCGCCGCATAGGAGGAATAGACGACGTAGAGCTTTCCGTCGTACTCCATGGCGGAGGGATAGGAGAGCGCGAGATTGAGACTGTTTTCCGAATACGCCTCCTTGAGCGAAGCGGGGATCTCCATGTCGCGAATGACGTACAATCTTTCAAAGACCTCCCCGCCCGACGCAGAGAGCGCGAGGGTGAGCGTATTGCGCGAAGTGCCCGCGCCGCGCACCGCATTGGTGATGAGGTAGCGTTCCCCCGTGGAGAGCACGCCCGTGCACGGTTTGGAGGTGCAGGCGTCCATGTCAGTCTCCTGTGCGAACGTCCACGTTCTGCCGCAGTCCTCGCTGTAAGAGACGCCGATGGTGATCTTGCCGGCAAGAAATGCCTTTTCGTTGCGCATATACAGCGTGACCTTGTTCCCGTCCACGACGAGATTGCTCTCCGTAAAGCCCGTTGCAAGCTGCGGGATCTCCACCACTTCCCACTTTGTCATGTCGCCGCTGCTGATCGCGACGGCAGCGCGCCAATCGGCGTCCACGCCCGCCATGATATAGTTTCCGTCCGCCATTTTCTGCGGCTCTTGCAGCGGCCAGAAGTCTGCGCAGTCCATTTCAAGCTGCCGCCAACCCGTCTGCTCGTCATAGGCGAATCCGCGCATGGAGAGATTGCGGAAGCGGATGCCCACGCTCGACGCCTTATCCGATCCGGCGTAGAAGGGCGCAAGCACGTAGAGCACGTCCTCATGTACGAATACGGTGCCGTGGCTGTAACCATAGCCCTCCACCGCGTCGCCCAAGGTCGCAAGGTACTTCCATGTCACGCCGTCGTCGCTCACATAGCACACGCATTCCTCGCCCGCGGTGTTTTCCGCGCCGACGTTCCTGCCCCATACGGCGTAGAACTTGTCGTGATAGCGCGCGATCGCCGCGCCGTGCTGCCACTTGTACCCGTTCGGATCGCTCTTTTGAATGCTGATGAAGTCGATCGCAGCGGACGGGATGAGCGTGACGTCATCGTGCATCGCGCTCTCTGCCGCGTGCTGCACGGTGCGCTGTTCCTTTTGAATGTCATCGTTGAGCGACGCCCAGACCTCTTCTCCCGTGAGCGCCCGCGTATAGACGCGCACCTCGTCCACGTGCCCGTTGAACGCCTGATAGATATTGCTGCCGCTGATCACGCCGCCCACGGTGAAGGTCGCCCCCGAATTGCTGCTCATGCGCCCGATGTCGAGGTTGAACGCCTCAAAGCCGTTGAGCCAGCCCGTAGCAACGCCGCCCTTTACGCTGAGCGCGAAGTGATACCACTGTCCCACTCCGACCTCCCCCACGATGGCGGAACTCCACTTCCCGTCCACCCACGCGTTCAACCGCAAGTTGCGATTGCTCGTAAAGTAGACGGCAAATTCGCGCTGCCCCGACGCATAATTCGTCTGTCCAAACAGCGTATGATCCTCTTCCGTGAGCGTCTCCGCCTTAAAGTAGAGCGATACGGAGAAGTCCTCGCCCGCATTGAGGGAATAGCCCGTATCGATGATGGATTTCCCGTTGAGATACATTCCGTTTTCGCGGTACCCACCCTCCACGCGGCTGGTGGTCGCCGTCGATTTGCGCAGCGCGGGATAGAGCGCGGCGTGATTGTTCTGCCCCGATGCGTCCCGAATGAGATCGTTGCTCGACCGCTCGAAATTGTAGCGCATGAGCAGCGCCTCCTGCGAAAGGCTTTCCTGCATCGCATCCTCCCGTGGCTGTACGCCCGTGTAAAGTTTCAATTCGTCGATGCTGCCCACGAAGTACTGCTGCGTGGCAGAGCCGTTGATGCCGCACCCGATGGTGAACTGTGCCACCGTGTTCCTGCGCTCTGCGAAGGTGACGCCGCCCACGCACCCGCCGGGGCACATATTCAGCTCCACAAAGTCGGCGCCGTCCAGTTTGCCGTCGCTCATCT
>CALVTZ010000076.1 GCA_944363255.1 uncultured Clostridia bacterium | reverse complement strand
CCAGCTGCTGCGGCTCGAGCCCGACGCTGTCGCTGATGGTAACAGACGTTATTCCGCCACAGCGCGCAAACGCGCCCTGTTCGATATATTTACAGTTGCTTAAATCGATCGACTTCAAGTTTTGACATTTTGCAAATGCCCACGCGCCGATCCTGTCAAAATTGCCTTCGCCAATGCGCTTGATATTCGTCAATCCGCTGCCGATGAACGCCTTCTTCCCCACGATTTTTACATTGGGTGCAATGACCGCCATGAGGTTTTTTGTGTTCTCGAAGCATTTGTCGGGAATTTTTGTGAGCGCGGATGACAAGACCGCCGTCTGTAAGCTGTCGCATCCGCTGAACGCCTCTTCGTCCAGCTCGCTTACGGAATTGGATATGGTGAGCCATTGCAGCTCCTTATTCCCCATAAACGCGCTCTTTTGGATGGCGCGGTATCCGTGCGGAACGGTGACCATGCCGCCCTTTCCCTTGTATTTGCGCAGCGCATTGGAGAAATCGCTTCCCTTAAACTCATCCGAACTCTCCAGATAAGCGCCGAACCCAAAGGTCTGATTGTCTGCATACGCGGAGCCCGCGTTCAAGGAATCGGTCATCGGATCGACCCACTCCACCCTGTCCGTATTCACGCCGCAACCGTTCAGGATCGCGCTAAAAAAATATGCATACACCTTGGAAGAGATCTGTCTCTCATCGAAAAAGGCGGACAATCTTTCAACCACCTTGCAATAGGTGCCGTCTTTCGTGGACAGATATAGTGTATGCATAAACTTCCTGTCAAGCGCAAGAAGCGACTTGAGCTGAATATATTGAATGAGCTCTTCTTCCGTCGAGCATTGCTGACGGAGCAATTTCATCAATTCTTTTGGATCTTCAAAACCTGAAGCGCCGCCGCTTTTTATCATTTGTGAAATAGTCGTTTGTATGTCCATTTTGCACCTTGAAAATGTTGATTTGACTGCCCTCTTGTTGCGCTATACCCTGTTCTTTCCCTTGGAATAATATGCATTAAAATATCATATTATTATGCGTTTGCATACCATATTATATTCCCTTTCAGACGTAATGTCAATCCCATAAAAGACCTTTCCTCCTGCAAATTCTATATATTTTTGAAACACTCCTCATTATACAAACTATTATCACATTATTTATGTACCATTTGTATTTTTTTCGTGCAACATAACACTTTTAATGCGCAATACGCACTTCACAAAAAATGGCACGGAAGCATTTCGGAAACCGAATGGATGCGCAAAAAGAGCGTCGTTTTATAACAATTTTAATTCAACATATTGGGTATAACTTCCGTTTTTCGGCATAAAAAAAGACGTTTCCCGCCGCACAACGGAAAACGCCCTTCTCTTGCATTCAGAATGCGCTATATCGGCGCTGAGCGCCTTGTTGTAAAAAGTTACGGTTGATCTTTCTCGCCGTCCTGTTGCGCAATGATGCGCTCGCAGGCTGCGCGCACTTCTTGTTTCAACCAATCGGGTTCAAGCACTTCGCAATATCCGCTATGGCTGAGAACGAAGCCGATTATGTTGTCGCGATACTGCATCTTCAGGGTGAAGATCGTCGTGTTTTGATCTACACATTCGATTTTCTGATCTTTGCCATACAGATAGTCCTGCGTGTACATTGCGTGCTTCCTGGTAAACTTCAGCTTGACGTCATACCACTCGCCGTTCCGCCTCATGCCGTACAGATCCAGCCACTCGCCTTCGCTGAAAGAGCGAAGTTTTCTGAACCGTCTGTTCTGTTTGCTGAATGAGATAATGCGGTTGATCTTAAAGTATCGCATCGCCTCCACGCTCTCACAATATGCCAGAACAAACCACGCGTTGTTGTACATATACAGCTTATAAGGATGAATGCACCTGCGCCGAACAATATTGTCGTTAGAGCGATATTCGATGCTTAAAACGACCTCGTCCTTTATGCACTCGCCGATCGTCTTGTAGCGTTCCTCCAATTCCGCTTGCGGCATGGCAAGCGGAAACCGTTGGAGCACCGTCATGTTCTCGATTTGAGGATCCCTGCAGATCGCCGCAGCGCCTATCTTCGCCATTGCCTTGCAGTACTCTGCGCGATTCATAAAGTCATTGCGCGCCAACAAATAGTTGTATCCCTCCATCAGCCCGTCCCGCTCTGCCTCGGTGAGCTTGATCACGGGGAAGGTGCTGCACCGCTCCAAGAGGTATCCGCCGTATCTGCCGGGGATCGTCTTAATGTCATAGCCTATTTCGCGCAGCTCTCGCACGTATTCCGGAATGTTCCTCGGATTTGTCTCCAACAGGTCGGCGATCTCCGTCGTGCCGACGACGTGATTGCGACTATATAAAATTTTGAGAAGTTCAATACATTGCGATGTCTTACTCATATTATTCCCCGACTGTTAGCGCGATAACCTCCGCCTTCATCTACTATTATAACAATTTTATGACGAAAAGCAACACCATTTATGTAATAAGAAAAAATAGCCGCGCGGTATCGAGGAACTTTTCAATAAAACAAGCTGTGGAAAAATATGTTTAATTTGCGAAATAAAGTATATTTAATTGCATATTAAAACTTTCATTCAAGCGTAGTATAATATAGATATGGATACACTCAAGAAAATCAAAGCTTTGCAGGGTGCGCGCGGTTGGACAGATTACAAGCTCGCACAAAAGGCAAACATTCCCCTCCCCACACTCCACTCCCTGTTTACGCGAAATACTCCGCCCAAGTTAGAGACTTTGCAATGCATCTGCAATGCCTTCGGCTTGACGCTGTCGCAATTTTTCTTGGAAGACGAAAGCGTAGAGATCATCAGCCAAGCGGAGAGAAACCTCTTGGATTGTTTTCGCACGCTTTCCCCCAAGCAGCAGAAAGCGCTGCTCGAGCTTTTGGTTGAATAATGCGCAAACGGGCAGTTTCTGCGCAAAATCCGCTCTTCCCATGCCCTTTGGCGTGAGGCGTTCGCTGCGCGCGCATCTTCGAAGAAGCTTATCTGTAACACATTCAAATGCGTAACACAATCAAAAAAGAACACCGCGCGTGCGGTGTTCTTTTTTTACAAAAATATAAGGCTCCCGATCGGGAGCCCTACAACGTTTGGAGCTGCTGAGCGGATTTGAACCGCCGACCTCGTCCTTACCAAGGACGTGCTCTACCTCCTGAGCCACAGCAGCATTTGTGCTGAATGCGCCGATGCGCAAACAGCTTTATTAGTATATTAAATTTTGCTCCGTTCGTCAAGCGATAATCGGGCAAATTCTTAAAAAATTTCCCGAAAAGCGACAACCGCTTACGCGAGATATTTTTTCAGCGCCTCGGCTCTATCCGTCTTTTCCCAGGGGAACTCCTCCCGCCCGAAGTGCCCGTAGGCAGCCGTGGCAGAATAGATGGGACGGCGCAGATCGAGCGCCTCGATGATCGCCGCGGGGCGAAGATCGAATTCCTTCTTGACGATGCGAGCGATCTCGTCATCCGCAAGTTTGCCCGTACCAAAGGTATTCACGAACACGGAAACGGGGTGTGCCACGCCGATGGCGTAAGCGACTTGCAGCTCCATCTCGTCGGCAATGCCCGCCGCCACGATATTCTTGCAGACGTAGCGCGCCATGTACGTTGCGCTCCTGTCCACCTTGGTGGGATCCTTTCCCGAGAACGCCCCGCCGCCATGCGCGCACTTTCCGCCGTAGGTATCCACGACGATCTTTCTGCCCGTGAGCCCTGCGTCCCCTTCCGGACCGCCGATCTCAAATCTGCCCGTGGGGTTGATGAGATAGCGCGTGTTCTCATCGAGCAGGTGCGCGGGCACGACCTTGGAGACGACAAGCTCCCTCACGTCGCGCGCGATCTGTTCCTGCGAAGTCGCCTCGTCATGCTGGGTGGAGACGACGATGGTATCCACGCGAACGGGCGTCTTGCCCTCGTATTCCACGGTGACCTGCGTCTTGCCGTCTGCGCGCAGATAGGCGATCTGACCGCTCTTTCTCAGCTCCGTAAGGCGCAGCGCAAGCTTGTGCGCAAGCATGATGGGCAGGGGCATGAGCTCCTCCGTCTCGCGGCAGGCATAGCCGAACATCATGCCCTGGTCGCCCGCGCCGATGAGGTCGTATTCCTCGCCGCCCGCCTTCTTCTCCATGGAGCGATCGACGCCCAGCGCGATGTCGGGCGACTGCCCGTGGATACGCTCGATGATATTGCACTTGTGCGCGGCGAAGCTGCCGTGCTCGTAACCGATCTCACGGATGACTTCGCGCGCCGTCGCAGCGTAATCGATTTGTGCGGAGGAAGTCACTTCCCCCGTGATGAACAGCGTATCGAATGCGGCGCAGCACTCCACGGCAGCGCGTGCCATGGGATCGCGGCGCAAAAGTTCGTCTAAAATGCGATCGGAGATCTTGTCGCAAACCTTGTCGGGATGTCCTTCCGTTACGCTCTCGCTCGTAAAAAATCTTCTCATTTGCTTCTTCCTCGTGTTCTCGACCATGTTTCCAAGTAATTATAGAAGCAGAAGGCGAAAAAGTCAACTAAAATCAAGTTGCAATTCCCAAAGCGGCGTGATATAATCGGAATATGACTGCTTGTACACTCTGCCCCGTCGCGTGCAACGCCGATCGGGAAGTTGCCGCGGGGCGCTGCGGCGTGAAGGGGCTCACCGTTGCAAAATACTATCTTCATCCCTTTGAAGAGCCGCCCATCTCCCACAAGAACGGGAGCGGGACGGTGTTTTTCGGCGGGTGCTCGCTGCGCTGCGTCTTTTGCCAGAACTACGAGCTCTCCCGCGCGCAGCGGGGCAAGGCGGTCACTCCGCAGGGGCTTGCGGACATCTTCCGCGAACTCGAAGGGATGGGCGCGGACAACATCAACCTCGTCACGCCCGACCACGTGTCCGATCTCATCGTGCAGGCGCTTACGCTGTACAGACCGAATATCCCCGTGGTGTACAATTCGAGCGGATACTGCAAATCGGACGCCGTGGAGCGCGTCTTCCCCCACGTGGACGTCTTTTTGCCCGACTTCAAGTTCTTCTCTCCCGCGCTTGCAAAGCGGTACACGGGGCGGGAGGACTACTTCGAATACGCAAGCCGCGCCCTGCCGTTGATGGCGCAAAAGCCCATGCAGTGGAGCGAGGACGGCAAGCTGCTCTCCGGCATCATCGTGCGCCACCTCGTGCTGCCCTGTTGCAGCGGGGATTCGCTGAAGGTGCTTGACTTTTTGAAGGACGTCCTGCCCGAAAACGTTCCCCTCTCCATCATGCGCCAATACACGCCCATGGGCGACTATGCGCGCTATCCCGAGCTCTGCCGAAGGGTGACGCGGCGAGAATACGAACGCGTTGTAGACCACGCCCTCGCGCTTGGCTTCACCGCGCTGTTCACGCAGGACGAGGAGAGCGCAAATTCTGCCTACACCCCCAGCTGGGACTTTTAGTCAGCCGCGAAACAGCCGCTGTTTGCAGCGCACGAGCTCCCGCGTGAGCCGCGCGCACTCGGCGGGCGGGGCGCTCTTTAACTCCTCCTCGAGACGCCGCACCCGTTCGTACAAATTCTCTTTCATACCCACAGTATTACTCTTGGAGCACCCTTTATGCTGGTAAGTTTGAACAACGTCACCTTTGGTTATGCAGGCGTCCCCATTGCGCGGGAGGTCACGTTTGAGATACACGAAAAGGAGCGCGTGGGCCTGATCGGTGCAAACGGTGCAGGAAAAACGACACTTATCCGCATCATGCTGGGGCAGCTTGTTCCCGACGAAGGGCAAGTCCTTCGCAAGAACGGCGCACGCTTTGGCTACCTGGAACAGAGCGGCGGATTTGAGAGCGGCAGCACCGTTTACGGCGCGATGGAGGAGGTGTTCGCCCGCGACAAGGCGCTCATTTTAGCGCTCAACGAGGCGCAGACGCGCATCGGGGACGCGAGCGGCGAGGAGTTCACCCACCTCTCTGCGCGCATCGAGAGTTTGAACCGCGAGATCGCCGCACGCGACAGCTATCACTTTGACGTGCGCATCAAGACGGTCTTGGGCGGCATGGGTTTCGACAAGGTGTACGACCAGCGCGTGGACACCATGTCGGGCGGGGAAAAGACCAAGCTCAAATTGTGCCGCCTGCTGCTTGAAGAGCCCGACCTTCTCATTCTCGACGAGCCCACCAACCACCTCGACGTCAAGACGCTGTTTTGGCTGGAGGACTACCTTGCAGGCTACAAGGGCGCGCTCTTCGTCGTCTCACACGACCGCTATTTTTTGGACAAGCTCACCACCCGCACGCTGGAGACGGAAAACGGCAAGCTGTATTCCTACAAGGGCAATTACAGCAAGTACCGCATCCTGCGGCAGGAGCGCTACGAGAACGAACTGCGCGAATATACGCGCGTGGAAGAGGAATTGCGCAAGTTGCAGGACTATGTAGACCGCAATATCGTGCGGGCGACCACCGCCCGCAGCGCGCAGAGCCGCGTCAAGAAGATCGAAAAACTGACGCTGCCGCCCAAGCCCCTTCCCCCGCCCGCGCCGCCCCGCTTCCCCTTTACCTTTACCGAACGCCCCTACGAACAGGTGCTCTCCATTGAGCACTTTGACCTTGCGGCGGACGACAAGCAACTGCTGCGCGACGCCTCCCTCACCGTGATGCGCGGGGAGAAGTGCGCGCTCGTGGGCGACAACGGCACGGGCAAGAGCACGCTGCTCAAATTTTTGCTGCGCGACGCCCGCGTGAAGTTTGGCAAATTCGTAAAGATCGCCTACTACGACCAGGAGAACGCCGACCTCGATCAAGAGGAGCGCGTGCTCGACGCATTTTGGGGAAAGCACTCCCTGCTCTCGCAGACGGACGCGCGCAAACTGCTTGCCCAAGCGGGCATTGCGGCGGAGGACATCGACAAGAAGGTGAAGGAGCTTTCGGGCGGGATGCGCGCGAAGCTCGAACTCGCCCT
>CALVTZ010000075.1 GCA_944363255.1 uncultured Clostridia bacterium | reverse complement strand
TACTGCTCAACCTCGATCCCGCCTCGCCCGACTTTACCAAGGACGCCGAGGGGCTGGACATCTTTCGCAGGGGCGATTCGTGGCGGTTCAGCCTCTCCGTGCCCCTCGTGTTCTCCGCGTCCAATATCTACCTCGACAGCGAACTTGTGGCGCGCAACGGCACCATCGAACACTACGAGTTCATCAAATATACGGATAGCTTCGACCTCGTGACCAACGACTACTCCCCCCATCCCGCGCGCACCGCGCTCGATCTCTCCTTCCGCACGAAGCGGGAGGCGATCGCCGCCGATCCCGTCATCGCGGGGGAAGTCATCTGCATCCACTACGAATCGTCGGGCTCCGTCATGACGGGGATGCGCGACGCCTTCATGGTCGGGCTGGATACGAGCATGAACAACATTGAGTCGCAGTCACAGTTCCTCATCATCCTCGCATTCGCCTTGGCAGGCGTTGCGTGCGCCGTCATCATCGTGCTCTCCGTACTCAAGCGCTCCTTCCTGTTCTTCCCCGAAGCGCTGCTCACCTTCGGCATCCTGCTCTTCTTTTTCTCGGGCTATATCTTTGCCCGCTCGACGACGGCGCCCCTGTTCGTTGCGGCGCTCAACCAGAGCGCGCCCTTCCTCTTCCTGGGCGCCGCCCTCCTCGCCGCCGCACCCTCGCGCAAGGCGGGGATATTCAGTTCTCTCATCGCCCTGTGCGGCTTCCTGCTATCCTTCATCACCCCCTTCACGGCGTTCCACACGGCGGGCGTGTTGAATATCATCGTCGCGATCGTGCGCGGCGTCGGCTCGGTTGCCGTCATCGCTTTGGCAACCTATTCCTCCATCAAAAAGCAATCCATGCACTCGCTGCGCGGCGTTCAGGTCGCCCTCGTAAGCGTTGCCGCTTTCGCCTTCCAAATCACGCACTACTACCCCATCGCCCTCTATCCGCCCTATTGGCTGATCCTGGGCGCCACGATCGTCTCCTTTTTCATCGGCTTCTCCGTCTTTCGCGATACCGAACGCAGGAACGAACAGCTGCTTGCGAACCTCTCGCTGGAAGTTGACAGGCAGGTCAAGGACATTCGCGCCATCATCACCGAGCGGGATAACCTGCTGCAATTTGTATCGCACGACATGAAGAAGCCCCTGCTCTCCTCCGAGGCGCTGCTTGCAACTTTGCTCGACAGGGAGCGGGACGAGGAACAGCAGAAGGGACTGCGCATCGTCAAACAGCACACCGAGCGCGTGCTGGAAAATTTGAGCGAGATCGCGGCTTATGCGCGCTTCAACTACATTGCCGAAGCGTCGCAGAGCATCGACTTGCAGGAAGTGTGCGCCTCCATCTATAAGTATTGCGCGCCCGACTGCGAGGCGGCGGGCATCGTGTTGTAAAATCAAGTGAACAAGCCCTACGAGATCTTCGCCAAGAGACAGGGCTTGGAGAACGCGCTCACAAATATCCTGCTCAACGCCGTGGAACACGCGGAGTGCAGCACGATCGAACTCAACGCCACGCACGAGCGCGGGCACGTGCTCATCACCGTGACGGACGACGGCAAGGGCGTGGATCCCGCCATCGACGCCTTCCGCCCCTACGTCTCCGAAAACAAGCCGGACACGGGCGGACTCGGGCTGTATCTGTGCAAGCAGATCGTGGAATCCATGAACGGAACTCTCTCCTACGAGAGCTGCGCGGGAAAGACAGTGTTCACCATCAAACTGCTGAAAGCATAAGAAAAGACCGCCGAACGGCGGTCTTTTTCATACGGACTGCGATTTGTAAAAGTTGCCCCAATCTGCCATGCGGTCAATGATGGGCAGAAGGGACTGCCCGATCTCCGTGAGCGAATACACGACTTTGGGCGGGATCTGCGCATATACCTCGCGCAAAAGGATCCCGTCCCGCTCCAGCGCGCGCAGGTTGTCCGTGAGCACCTTTTGCGAGATGCCCGGGATCCCCGCCTTGAGCTGCGTAAACCGCTGCGGCGCGGAGAGCAGATTGCGGATGATGAGCAGTTTCCACTTGTTTCCGATGAGTTGCACGGTGGTCGCAACGGGGCATTCGGGCAATTCGTCCTTGGTCAGCATACGTTCCCTCGCGTTTTTTTCCATTGTACCCCCTTTTCTCCCCCTCTGTCAAGCAAATAGTTTCTAATAGATACTAAGTTTCAAAAATATATCTGAATAATAGAAAGGTAACAGTCGTGACAAAGGGAAAAAAGTGTGCTATACTCAAAGAAAAAAAGAACACGGAGGTTTGTTATGGCAAATTTCAGCAAGGTATCGGTTGGCGCGGACGCGCGCGTAGAACTACACGACGCCCTTTCGCTCACGGGCGCAGAGGTGAGCGTGAATATGCTCCCCGCGGGCGCAGGCATCCCCTTTGTGCACGCACACAAGCAGAATGAGGAGATCTACGCCATTATCGAGGGCAAGGGTTCTGCCGTCATCGACGGCGAGACCATTGAGCTTGCGGCGGGCGACTGGCTGCGCGTTGCACCTGCGGCGAAGAGACAGTTCTTTGCAGCGAAGGACTGCGACATCAAGTACATCTGCATTCAGGTGAAGGAGAACTCCCTCGAAGGCTACACGTTGGCAGACGCGATCGTATAACGCACACAACGTAAAAAAGACGGGCGCACAGCCCGTCTTTTTTCATGCTCTTTTATGCGCCGAACACCTCTTCCCGCGTGGGCAGCGCTGCGATCGCGCCGCGGCGCGTCGTTGTGAGCGCCCCGCAGGTATTCGCGCGGTCGAACACTTCGCGCAAGTTGAGCTTGTCGAAGTCCGCCCCGTCCAGCTGCGCAAGCAGGCAGCCGAAGAAGGCATCGCCCGCGCCCGTCGTGTCGATGACCTTCACGTCCACGGTATCGAGGAATTGCACCGCTCCGCGGTAGGCGTATGCGCAGCCTCGCTTGCCCAGCGTCACGCACACGAGCTTGTCCTCTCCCGCAATGCGCAGCAGGCGATCCTGAAGCGAATCCCCCTCCACGAGCAGTTCGAGCTCCTCCTCGGAGAACTTCAACACGTCCGCAGCCGCAACGTACTTTTCGTACACGGGCTTGGGAGCTCTGCCCTTGAAGATGTCCTCGCGGTAGTTCACGTCGATGCACAGCCGCTTGCCCTGCTCCTTGGTGAGCGCAAGCACGTAGTCGGCTGCGGCAACGCCCTTCTCCTCGCTCAGCATGAGCGTGCCGAGAACGACGGTGTCCGCCGCGTCCACCGCGCGCGCGATCTGCTCTTTACAAATCTGATAATCGGCGGTGTGCTTGCGATTGAAGCAGAAGCTGCGGTCGCCGTGCTCATCCAGCTGCACGAGCGCGATCGTCGTATTGTGCTCTGCATCCTTGCGAATGTCGAGATAGTCGAGTCCGCGCTCCTTGGCAAATTGCAAGAGATAGTTGCCGAAGAGGTCGTCGCCCACGCAGCCCGCAAAGCCGCACTTTGCGCCCATCCTCTTTGCCGCACACACCACGTTGAAGGGCGCGCCGCCCGCGAAGCGTTGGAATGCGAGCGTATCCCCCTCCTGTTTTCCTATGAGATCGACGAGGATCTCACCGATATTTACGATCATACTTCCTCCGTTTACGTCGTCTCGCCGACAATGAGTTTTGCGGGCACGACGACGTACTTTCGAAATTCCTTATGTTCGATCTTATTTACAAGTTCTTTTACAATGTGCAGCGCGATCATGTCGAGATCCTGCACGACGGAGGTTATGTTGGGGGATTGCTTCCAATCGCGCATATTACCGTCGTAGGATACGATCTTGAGCTGCTGCGGAACGGCGATCTTGCGCCGAATGGCAAGGTGGTAGACGGCATTGCTCAAAATGTCGCCCGAGCAGAACACGCCGTCGCAAATGTCCCCGTACAGCGTGAAGAACTTCTCCGCATACTCGTATTCCTTGCCGTGTTCAAACTCTTCAAAGAGCACGTGCGGGGTGAGTCCGTGCGCCTTGACCGCGTCGAGGTAGGCGTCCAGACGCTTGGAGACTTCCGACTCCACGGCGGGCTTGCCGCCCACATAGGCGATCTCCTTGCAGCCGCGCTCGATGAGGTGCTCGATGGCATTCCACGTACTTGCATAGTTGTCGCTCGTGATGCAGGGCACGCTCTTGCCGAAGTGACGGTCCATCGTGACGATGGGCAGCGCCTCGTCCACCTTGCTCAAATTGTAGTGCGTGATGAAGATCGCGCCGTCCACCCGCTTCTGCGCGAGCATGGAAAGCACCATGAGCTCCTTCTCCTGCCTGCCCTGCGAGCAGACGATGAGCGTCCTGTACCCGTTTTCATACAGGCGATGCTCGATCTTCTCCGCAAGCGCGCAGAAGAAGGGATGGTTGAGAACGGGCACGAAGAGCCCTACCACCTTGGAGCGCTGTGACTTCAAACTCTGCGCCGAAACGTTCGGGCGGAAATTGAGCTGTTTTACCGCTGCGTCGACTTTGCTCTTGGACTCCTCGGATACGTACCCGCTTCCGTTCAGAACGCGCGATACCGTTCCCACGCCAACTCCAGCAAGCGTCGCTACGTCTTTGATACTTGCCATTTTCTTTTTTCCCATGAGAGAATTATAGCACACTCGCAGCGCTTTTTCAAGCGGTCAGGCGACATTCGCGCCGCCCGACCGCCCAAAATCAACATTACGCCGTGTATTCGTTCCCTGCCAAGATCCAATCCATCTTCGTCGTCTCGCCCGCTTCGTGCGAAAGGTCTGCATTCGTGCAGGTGAGCAGTACGTCGTCCTGCCTGCCCGTCATCTCCGTGCCCGCTTCATAGTAGGTGACGATCTCATCAAAGTAGCCAAATTCCCAAGCGCCGCCCGCACCCGTGTTGCCGATGGTGATATACAGTTCCTCGCCCAGGTAGGCGCTGAGGTCTGCATAGTGCGTGCGCAGCGTGCACCAGTTGCCGCCCTTTTCCACGTGCGGGAAGTTGGTATCCGAGAAGGTGTGGCAGGTGTAGGAATATACCTGCGTGCCGTCCTCCTTGAACACCTTGAGAATGGCGTTTTGCGATGCCATCTTAAAGGAGATGTACCCGTTGCCTGCAAGCGTGAAGGTGGAGGACTTCAGCTCCCAGGCGGCGTGCTCGCCCAGCCCTGCATTCGCGCAGAAGAAGTCGCCCGTCTTGTTGTAGGGAAGTTTCTCCGCCCAATCGTTGTGATCTGCGCCGCTCGTGCCGCCCTTGAGGTCGATTTCGCCCGATACGATCGTCCAGCCCGTGAGATCGCCCGTCTCAAAGCCGCCGTTCTGAATTTGATTGACGCTCGAATGTGCGATGACGGTGAAGGTCATCGACGTGGACTTTTCGCCGTAGGTACCCACGTAGGTGACGCGGTAGACCGTGCCCTCCGTGAGGTCAACGTTTTCGAAGGAATCCGTGAGGGTGGCATCGCCATAGACGATCTTGGTGATGGCAATGTTCGTTACGGGGATATTCGCCGCGCCGTACGTTGCCGTTACGCCATCGAGCATTGCCGTAAAGTCATAGCCCGTCTGCACGGGGACGATCGCGTTTTGCACGGGATTCGTGAACACGACTGCGTCCAGCTCGTTGTTGCCAAGCACCCAAGAGATATTGACGGTGTCGCTTTCATCGCGCGGTTCGTCTGCCCTGTGCGCATTGATGACGGTGTCGAACAGCGTCTCCCATGCGGGTGCCGTTTCGTAATAGGTGATAACGTCGTCAAAGAAGGCGTGTGCCCAACCTGCCGCCGTCTCATCGCAGAGCACGACATACAGTTCTTCGTTGAGATACGCGGAGAGGTCGATGGCGTACACCGCCATATCCGCCCAGGAGCCGCCCGCCGCAAGGAACCCGTTGTCGTAGGCGACGTCGGCAAATCTCGACTGCTTGTAGTAGCCAATGAGCGTGCCGTCTGCCTTGTACACCTTGACTGCCGCCGCATGTCCGCCCATCTTAACGCTGATCCAGCCGCTGCCGCCCAGCGTGAAGGTGGAGGACTTCACTTCCCACGTGCCCCCTTCCTCAATGCCCGTGTTCCAGCCGTCGAGGTGGAAGTTCCCGCTCTGGTTGTAGGGAAGTTGCTGATCCCAATACGTCTCCGCGCTGATGACGCCGTTGGGCTGACCGGACGCGTGCGCCCAACCATCGGTGAGCACCGTCCAGCCCGTGAGATCGCCCGTCTCGAAGCCGCCGTTTGCCACCTCGTTTACATTGGAATGGACGAGCAGCGTGATCGTTGCGTCCGTCGTCATGCCCGCAAAGGTCGCGGTATATGTCACCTTGTAGGTGCCGTCCTTGCTCAGATCGAAGGCGTCGAAGCCCTGCGTGTACTCCGTTTCGCCGCACACGATCTTGCTGATCGCAATGTCCGTTACTGCCTCGTTGCCGCACTTTGCAGAAACGTTTGCAAGAAGCAGGTCGTTGAGATCGACGGGCTCGCTGCTCTTCGCCGTGAACGTGTTGCTTGCGAACTGCGTGAATACGGGCACCTGAAGTGGCACGAGGTATTCGTAGCTGTCGTAGAAGTTCTTCAATGCGGCGAGGTCGTTGTAGGTCGCGCTCGTGTATGTCTCCTCTGCAACGGCGCGGTATTGCTCCACTTGCAGGTCGCTGACTTCCTCTTGGGTGAGGGACACGCGGAAGTCGTCCACCGTCATGAAGTTGAAGCCGCCGCTCACGCTCTTGTCCTCGACCTTGATATACAGCACCTTGCCAAGGTAGTCGCTTGCGTCCACATATCTGCGCAGCAGCGTGAGCGCGAGGTCGGGATCGCGGAAGTACTCGTTGGAGACTTTGATGAGCTCGTCCCCTTCCTCCACCGTACGCGCATTCTCGCCCTCGCCGATGGTGAAGGATTCGCCCGCGCAGATGGAGACGAAGCAGTTGGACTTGCCCGCGCCCATCATGAAGGTGATATAGCCGTCGCCCGCCAGCGTGAACTTTTGCGAGCGGATGGCGCCCGTTGCCGACTCCGGCGTCATGCCGTTGTTG
>CALVTZ010000074.1 GCA_944363255.1 uncultured Clostridia bacterium | reverse complement strand
TAGCCATCACCCCGCAGGACATCTTTGCCTATGTGGAAAGGACGGGGCAGCTTCCTAAGACTTCCGCCGCGAGCGTTGCAGAATACGAGGACTACTTCCGCCCCCTTGTGGAGGCAGGCGACGAAGTCGTTCACCTGAATATCTCCGCCAAGGCGTCCTCCACGCACGTAAACGCCGTGGAGGCGGCAAAGTCCTTCGGCGGCAAGGTCACCGTAATCGGCTCCAAGGCGCTCTCCTCGGGGCAGGGCTTGCTCGTGATGAAGGCGTGCGACTTGCGCGACGGCGGCGCGGGGGCAAAGGAGATCGCAGAGCGCGTCTGCGCGCTTGCGGACAAGGTGAATACCTCCTTCGTGCCCGATCGCCTCGACTATCTCTACAAGGGCGGGCGGTGCTCGCGCATGGCAATGTACGGGGCGAACCTGCTCAAGATCCATCCGCTCATCGAGATGGTGGACGGGCAGCTCTTCGCCGAAAAGAAGTACCGCGGCAGCATGGTAAAGTGCATCACCTCCTATATCGAGGACTTGGCGGAAAAGTATCCCGCTTACGACAGGACGCGCTGCTTCATCACGCACAGCTGCGCAGACGAGGAGCTGGTGGCGGCGGCAAAGGAAAAGACCAAACAGCTCTTCACCTTTGACGAGACGATCGAGACGGTGGCGGGCTCCGTCATCACGGGGCACTGCGGCAGAAATACGCTGGGATTGCTGTTTATTGCGGAGTAACGGTGTTGCTCCTCTTAAAAGCGGTGTTTGGAGCGATCTATCATTTGCTTGCAATCGCCGTCAAAATCGTGTATAATATCTTAAAGCTCCTGCGCGTGCGCCTGCTCGCCTTTTACCTCGTCGTATGGGGATTCGTGCGCCTCTTCTACGGAAGATTGCCCGAACTTGCCGTGACGTGGTTCTATGTGGGGCTGGCGCTCTGCCTGCTCGTAACGCTGCTTGCGTGGTGCTATGCGCTGCACGCGCGCCGCAAGCGCGCCCTCGCCTCGCGCGCCCGAAAAGAGGAGAACGCCAAAGAGGAGAACGAGCGCAAGGAGGGTAAGGAAGCGCCCGCAGAGCAGTCCGCGCCTTCGCAGCGGCAGGATGGGGAAGAGGGGGCTGTCCCGCCCGCCTATCCGCGCTATTTCGAGACGGGGCAGGAGGGCTACCTCTTTGCCGAATATGAGGACAGGTTTGAATTATATGTGCGCGACGGGGAGGTGTACCGTCACGTGAGAACGGATAAAAAGGAAGGAAACGCATGACAAGATTATACAGCGACGACGATCTCTATAACGCCTACATGCAGCGGCGCAAGCTGCTTGCGGGCTTCTTCATCGCAACGGGGCTGTGGCTCGCCGTACTCATCGGCTTTATCGTCTACTACACGTTCTTGCCCTACGGCGATCCCAACGCGACCTGGGTGAAGGCGGTCACGAGCATTTGGACGGCGCTCTACCTCATCTTTCTCTTTCCCTACATGGGCATCAGCTTCAAGCGCTGCAACGCCTACTGTAAGATGCTCAAATTCATCTCGAGGGGCATCAAGGAGTACAACGTCGCGCCCTTCGAAGGCATCGAAGATTGGACGACGCACGACGGAGTGGACGTGAACGTGGCGTGTTTTTCCGTGCCCAACGTCAAGCGGGACGGCATGATGACGCGGCAGGTGTACGTGGACGGCGAAAAATACTTTCCGCCCTTTGAAGAGGGCAAGCGCGTGCGCTTCGTCACGCAGGGCAATCTGCTCATCGAGTATGAGATCGAGGAAAATAACAACGAGGAAAAGGAGTAAATTATGCGTGCAGTCGTAACAGTTACGGGCTCGGACAGAAGGGGCATCATCGCCAAAGTGAGCGGCTTTTTGTTTGAGCGCAACGTGAACATCGAGGATATTTCTCAGACCATTTTGGGCGATCAGTTCGCCATGATCATGATGGTGGATACGTCGGAGAGCAAGGTGGAGTTTGCCCATCTTGCGACCGAGTTGGAGGAGATGGGGCGCGCCATCGGCATGACCGTCCGTCTGCAGCACGCAGCCATCTTCGACGCTATGCACAACATTTGATGCGGAGTAACTATGTTCAGTAAAACAGACGTATTGGAAACGATCGAAATGATCGAAAAGGAGCACCTCGACATCCGCACGGTGACGATGGGGCTCTCCCTGCTCTCCTGTGTACGCGAGACGGCAGAAAAGACGGCGGAAGCGGTGTACGAGCGCGTCATGCGCAAGGCAGAAAAGCTCGTTCCCACCGCCGAATCGCTCTCCCGCGAGTACGGCATTCCCATTGTCAATAAGCGCGTCTCCGTCACGCCCGTCTCCCTCATCACAGCGGCGTTCCCGCAGGATTCGGCGTGCGTGGGGCACGCGCTCGACCGCGCCGCGCGCGAGCTGGGCATCGACTATTTGGGGGGATATTCCGCCCTCGTGCACAAGGGCACGGCAGATTACGAGGCGCGCTTCCTCTCCACCATTCCCGAAGTGCTCGCCACCACCAAGCGGCTTTGTTCCTCCGTCAACGTGGGCTCTTCCAAGTCGGGCATCAACATGGACGCCGTCGCCCGCATGGGTGAGATCGTAAAGGAGACGGCGAAACTCACGGCGGAGGAGGACGGGCTGGGCTGCGCAAAGCTCGTCGTGTTCTGCAACGCGGTGGAGGACAACCCCTTCATGGCGGGCGCATTCCACGGCGTGGGCGAGGCGGATACCGTCATCAACGTGGGCGTATCCGGGCCCGGCGTCGTGCAGCACGCCCTCAAATTTATTCCTAACGCAGACCTCACGGACGCTGCGGAGACCATCAAGCGCACGGCGTTCAAGATCACGCGCGCAGGGCAGCTCATCGCAAAGGAGGCGGCAAGCAGGCTCTCCGCCCGCTTCGGCATCGTCGACCTCTCGCTTGCACCCACGCCTGCACGCGGCGACTCCGTAGCACACATTCTGGAAGAGCTCGGGCTGGAAGTCGTGGGCTGCCACGGCACCACGGCGGCGCTCGCCATGCTCAACGACGCGGTGAAGAAGGGGGGCGTCATGGCTTCCTCGCGCGTGGGCGGGCTCTCGGGCGCGTTCATCCCCGTCTCCGAGGACATCGGCATGATCGAATCGGCAACGGCGGGCAAGATCAGCCTCGACAAGTTGGAGGCGATGACGTGCGTCTGCTCGGTTGGGCTGGACATGATCGCAATTCCCGGCGATACGCCCGCTTCCACCATCTCCGCCATCATTGCAGACGAGGCGGCGATCGGCATGGTCAACAACAAGACGACGGCGGTGCGCGTCATTCCCGCACCCGGCAAAAAGGTGGGCGATGAAGTGGAGTTCGGCGGACTGCTGGGCAGAGCGCCCGTCATGCCCGTGCACGGCGGCGACGCGTCGCACTTCATCGGGCGCGGCGGTCTCATTCCCGCACCCATCCACAGCTTTAAGAACAGAACGACAAGAAGCAAACTTTCTATCATGCAACGAAAAGACGAAGAGCAAAAATATCGTTGGAAGATCGAGGACGTATTCGAAAGTGACGAGGCATGGGAGGCGGCGTTTGCCGCCCTCGAACAGATGCCCGACTTTGCTGCCTTCCGCGGCACCCTCAATTCGGCGGAGAACGTCGCGGCATACTTCAAGGCGGCGGAGGAGTACGAGCAGAAGCTGCTGCTCGTCTATCTCTATGCGCACAACCGCAACGACGAGGACATCCGCGTGAGCAAGTACAGCGCGTACGTTGCCAAAGTGATGAACCTGTTCACCAAGTACGGCGCCGCCGTCTCCTTTGCAGAGCCCGAACTCACCGCTCTGCCCGAAGAGACGCTGCGCGCGATCGCCGCGCACCCGCTGCTTGCCGATCACGACTACTACCTCTCCCGCGTACTTGCGCGCAAAGCGCACGTGCTCTCGGAGAAGGAGGAGTTCATTCTCGCGCAGACGGCGGAGCCCTTCAGCGTGTCGCAGGACGCGTTCGGGATGCTCAACGATGCAGAACTCAACCTGCCCAAGATGATGTACAAGGGCAAGCGTGTGCAGCTTACGCACGGTCTGTACGGACTCATTCTGAGCGGGGATGACCGCGCGGCGCGCGCAAATGTATTCAAAAAGTATTACGGCGCGTTTGAGAAGATCGTCAACACGCTGGCGACCACCTACTACGGCAACGTAAAGAAGGACATCTTCTATAAGAACGTGCGCGGGTACGAGAGCTGTCTTGAAATGGCGCTCGCGGAGGAGGACGTCAGCCGCGCGGTGTACGACAACCTCGTGCGCGCGGTAAACGACGGCGCGCCCGTCATGCACCGCTATATGGAAGTGCGCAAAAAGACGCTCGGCTACGACAAGATGCACATGTACGATCTGCACCTTCCGCTCGTGGAGAATGCAGAGCTGCGCCTCAGCTATGAGGAGGCGTACGAGCTCGTTCTAAAGGGGCTTTCGCCCCTGGGCGAGGAGTATGTTTCCCTGCTCAGAAAGGGGCGGGACGAGCGCTGGATCGACGTGTGCGAGACGGAGGGAAAGACGGGCGGAGCCTATTCCATCGGCATCTACGGCACCCATCCCTATGTGCTGCTCAACTATCAGCAGACGACGCACGACGTGTTCACCATCGCGCACGAGATGGGACATTCGCTGCACTCCTGGTTCTCCAACCGCAACCAGCCCTATTCCAAGGCGGACTACAAGATCTTCGTGGCGGAAGTCGCCAGCACGGTGAACGAGGTGCTGCTGCTCAAATACCTCTTAAAGACGTCCGAGGACAAGCAGTTGAGAAAGTACCTGCTCAACTACTTCATGGACATGATCAGGACGACGCTCTTCCGCCAGACGCAGTTTGCAGAGTTCGAAGAGCGCGCGCACGCCATGGCAGAGGGCGGCGAACCGCTCAACAAGGACAACCTCTCTAAGCTGTACTATTCCCTCAACAAGAAGTACTACGGCAAGGCGGTCACGCACGATAAGCAGATCGCCATCGAGTGGGCGCGTATCCCGCACTTCTACAATTCCTTCTACGTATATAAGTACGCAACGGGCATCACCGCCGCGATCGCGATCGCAAATCGCATCCTCACGCAGGGGGAGAGCGCGGTGCAGGACTACTTCCGCTTCCTTTCGGGCGGTTCGTCCACCGATCCCGTCTCCCTGCTCAAGATGGCGGGCGCAGACCTCACCAAGGAGGAGACGTTCGCCTCCGCCCTCGGCGAGTTCAAGGCGGCGCTCGAAGAGTTTGAAAGGATCGCGTAACCCGTTTACGCGGCAAAAGGAGAAGTATGGCAAACACGAATGAAATGCCGCACAACAACGACGCGGAAGCGGCGCTGCTCGGCTGTATCCTCATCGACGGGGAGATGCAGGGCGACATCGTAGAATCGCTCGATCCCGACGACTTCTATCAGCACACCAATCGGGAGATCCTGCTCGCCATGAAAGCGGTGTTCGGCGGAAGAAAGACCATCGACGTCGTCACCCTCACGGACGAGCTCGACCACGAGGGCAAGCTGGAGAGCGCGGGCGGCATCCAATATATCACCGAGCTCGCGCAGATCATTCCCTCGGCTGCCAACTACAAGCAGTATCTGGAGATCGTCAAGCGCGATTCCATCAATCGCGCGCTCATTCGTGCCGCCAAGGACATCGTGGAGTCGAGTTCCGCCTCGCCCGACGAGCGCGACGCGCTCGCCTTTGCCGAAAAGCGCATTTACGACCTCTCCAAGCGGGGAGAAAAGCAGGCGCTGCGTGGGCTGGAGGACGGCGAGACCATTCAGGAAGTGCTGCAAAAGTTCGAATCCATTCAGGCGGATCCCAACGCCTTCCGCGGCATCGAAACGGGCTTCCGCCACCTCGACCGCATGACCAACGGTTTGCAGCGGTCAGACCTCATCGTGCTTGCGGCGCGCCCCGGTATGGGTAAGACGTCGCTCGCCATGAACATTGTCGAGTACGCCTGCCTCAAAAAGGACGGCGTGGCGGCGGTCTTTTCGCTGGAAATGCCCCGCTCGCAGATCGTACAGCGCCTCATGTGCGCGTATGCCAACGTGAGCATGGAAAAGGCGCTCTCGGGGAGGCTGTCGCAGCGGGAGTGGAAGAATATCCTGCTCGCCAGCGACAAGATGCAAAAGAGTAAAATTTACATTGACGACGGTTCGCGCACCTCTCCTGCGGAGATCCTGAGCAAGTGCCGCCGCCTCAAGAGTTCTGCGGGCAGGCTCGACCTCATCATGATCGACTATATCCAGCTCATGGGCGGGGAGGGCAAGTACGCAAAGGGCGCGGAGAACCGCCAGCAGGAGATCGCCTCCATCACGCGCGACCTCAAGATCATGGCAAAGGAGCTGGACGTTCCCGTCATCGCGCTCTCGCAGCTGCGCCGTATCCAAACCAAGGAGCCGCAGCTCTCCGACTTGCGTGAATCGGGCGCGATCGAGCAGGATGCAGATATCGTCATGTTCATCAACCGTCCGGAGGCGAGCGCAACGGAGGAGGAGCTCAAGAGCGGCAAAGTGGTAAAGGGTGCCGCGGAGCTCATCATCGCCAAGCACAGAAACGGCGCCACGGGGCGCGTGCAGCTTCGCTTCATCGGCGAGAGCACCAAGTTCGTCGACGTGGACGCGCAGGGCGCGCCCGACGAACCGCCCCCCGAGCCGAGACGGGGCGGCTGGGCAGATGAGAGCGCAGAAGAAGTCTTTCCCGTGAGTGGAGAGGAGGAAGGCGGGATCCCGCTCGAATAATATGGAAACGCGCATCCTTCCTGCAAACGCCGAGGCACTCGCGCTTGCAAAACAACTCATCGAAGGGGACGAACTCGTCGCCTTTCACACGGAAACGGTGTACGGGCTGGGCGCAAACGCGCTGTCCGATAGGGCGGTCGCCAAGGTGTTCGAGCTCAAGGGGCGCCCCGCGGATAACCCGCTCATCGCCCACGTGCACAAGGACTTCGATCTCTCTTCGCTCACAGATTGCGTGCCAGACTACGCAAAAAAATTACAGCAGGCATACCTTCCGGGGCCGCTCACCATGGTCTATCCCTCCACGGGGAAGGTGAGCGCGCTCGTCTCCTGCGGGCTGAACACGCTCGCCATCCGCGTGCCCTCCTCCGAGACGGCACAGCGCTTTTTAAGGAAGGTCGATCTTCCCATCGCCGCGCCCAGCGCGAATTTGAGCAAGCACGTC
>CALVTZ010000073.1 GCA_944363255.1 uncultured Clostridia bacterium | reverse complement strand
CGACCGTCATTCTCGCCTTCTTCGTGGCGTCCTGGCTGCTCTCCTCCTTCGACATCACCCTGCGCCCCTGCGCGGTGGAGGAGAGCGTGCTCGCAAAGCTGTGCGGCGCGTTGCGCTTTTTGTTTGCGCCCGCGGGCATGAACGATTGGCGCATCGCCTATGCTGCGCTCTCGGGGCTGGTCGCCAAGGAGAACGTGGCGGGCGCGCTTGCAATGTTCTACGGCGGTTTTCCCTTCTCCGCCGCAAGCGGCATGGCGTTTGCCGTCTTTCTCATCACCTGCTCGCCCTGCGTCTCCGCCATTGCTGCAACGGCGCGCGAGCTGGGCTGGCGGCGCGCCCTGCTCTACGCCGCCCTGCAAACGGGCAGCGCGCTGCTCCTTTGTTATTTTACCTACTTTTGTATGCGCGGCGGCATCGTGCTGCTTCCCGTTGCACTCCTGCCGCTTGTAGCCTGTCATCTTGTGAGGAAAGAGTTTGGAACCCTTCATCGTAAGCGAAAAAAGCACGCTCAAGGCGTTCACCGATAACACCTGCGCCCCCGCATCCTTCTGCCTGCGCACCCTGCTCAAGGAGCGCAACGTGCGCGTGAACGGCGTGCGCGTGGGCGAGGACGTGCCGCTCAACGTCGGCGATCGCGTGCAGTACTTCATGCCCAAGGCGCGCTGGGCGCGGCAGGGGTATGCCGTGCTGTTCGAGGACGAAAACGTCATCGTGGCAGACAAGGAGGACGGCGTCAATTCGGAGGCGGTGTTTGCCGCCCTTGCCCGCGCGGGCGAAGTGCACTTCATCCACAGGCTAGATCGCAACACGCAGGGGGTGCTCATCTTCGCAAAGACGGCTGTAGCAGAAGAGGAGCTGCTCTCCGCCTTCCGCACCCGCAATGTGGAGAAGGTGTATCACGCGCTCGTCGTGGGCACGCCCAAAGTGCAACACGCGGTGGAGGAGGCGTACCTTGTAAAGGATGCCGCCCGCGCGCTCGTGCGCGTCTCCCGCGCCGCGGTGGGGGAGAAGATCGTAACGGAGTACGCGCTCCTCGAAGGGCGGGGGGCGTGTTCGCTGCTGCAAGTCACCCTGCACACGGGCAAGACGCACCAGATCCGCGCCCACCTCGCCTTTTTGGGCTATCCCGTCGCGGGGGACGAAAAGTACGGCGACACCGCCTTCAACCGCGCCAATCACCTCACCCGCCAGCGCCTGCTCGCCAAGTCGCTCACGCTGAAAACACAGGGCGCGCTCGCCTATCTCAACGGGCGCACCTTCACTTCCCCCAAAAATTTATAGGAAATTTGCGAAAAACGCTTGACAGCGTTTTTTTGTTGTGCTAATATATGAACACTTATTCATATATTGAAATAAGGAGGTCACAATGGGTTGCGATCATGAGGAGCTGCACCGCGCGGCGGCGCAGCGTGCAAAGGAACAAATGCCAAGCGAGGAGCAGATCGCGGGCATGGGGGCGGTGTTCAAGGCGCTCTCCGAGCCCTGCCGTCTGCGCATTCTGCTCGCCCTGCGCCAGGGCGAGATGTGCGTCTATCACATCGTCGAGGCGGTGGGGGGCACGCAGAGCGGCATCTCCCATCAGCTGCGCATCCTGCGCGAGGGGCGCATCATCAAGGCGCGGCGGGATGGGCAGAACATCGTCTATTCGCTCGCGGACGAGCACGTTGCCGCGCTCTTGGAGCTCGCGTGCACGCACTCCCATTGTCAGGTATGAGGTGATCTATGAAGAAAGTCATTCAAATTGCCAATCTCGACTGCGCGGCGTGCGCTGCCGAGCTGCAGGAGGAACTTGAAGGCATCGAGGGCGTGAAGGAGGCTTCCGTCGACTTCGTAGGACAGCGCGTCAGCCTCGACTACGATACGGAGGAGGCGTTCAAGCAGTCCATCTATACGATTTCCCACTTTGAAGAGGTGGAGATCGTAGACGGCAACGCCCCGCGCAAGAAGGAGAGCCGTCTCAAAGAGATCCTCTCCATCGCCATCGCAGCCGCGCTCTTCCTGCCCGCGCTCATTTTAGAGCTCGTGGGCGGGGTGAGTAAATGGGTGAGCTTCGGGCTGTACATGGGCGCCTTCGTCGCGGCGGGCTGGATGGTCGTATTCGCCGTTGCAAGAAATCTGAAGGCGACGTTCGACAAGGGCTTTCATCCCTCCCGTCTGCTCGATGAAAACCTGCTCATGCTCATCGCCGCGGTGGGCGCCTTCGTCCTCGGGCAGAACATGGAGGGCGCCATCGTCATGCTGCTGTATGAGATCGGCGAACTGTTGCAGTCCATCGCCGTGGGCTCTTCGCGCGGGGCGATCGAAAAGCTGATGGCGCTCAAGAGCGACACCGCCATTCTCGTGGACGAAGACGGACAGCGCGAAGTGGCTGCCGAGCAGCTCACGGAAGGGGACGTCATCTTGCTGCGCAAGGGGGATAAGCTGCCCGCAGACTGCGTGCTTCTCGAGGGCGAGACGGCGCTCGACACCAAGACGATCACGGGTGAGGCGTACCTGCGCGAGGTGCGCGCGGGCGAGGAGATGCTCGCGGGCTGCGTCAACGAGGGGGCTGTGGTCAAGGCAAAGGTCGTGCGCCCCTCCTCGGAGAGCGCCGTTGCCAAGATCCTCTCCCTCGTGGAAAATTCCACCGCAAAGAAGGCGAAACCGGAGAAGTTCATCACCCGCTTTGCGCGCATCTACACCCCCGTGGTGGTGCTCATCGCGCTCTTTGTCGCCGTGCTGCCCCCCCTCATCATCAACTATGCGAGCGGGGCGGAGTGGTCGCTGTGGGTGGGGCGTGCGCTCAACTTCCTCGTCATCTCCTGTCCCTGCGCGCTCATCATCTCCGTGCCCCTCACCTACTTTTCGGGCGTGGGAAGTCTGGCGCGTGCGGGCGTGCTGTGCAAGGGTGCCGTCTATCTGGATAGCCTTGCCAAGGTAAAGGTCGCCGCCTTTGACAAGACGGGCACGCTCACGGAGGGCAAGTTCTCCGTCGCCCGCGTGCACGGGGAGCGCGCGTTCCGCCTCGCCGTCGCCGTGGAGAGGGGCTCTTCCCACCCGCTTGCGCAGGCGTTCGCAGGGGAAGAAAGTGACCTTGTTTGTACAAACGTAAAAGAAATTTCGGGCATGGGGCTGTCTGCCGAGGTGGACGGCAAGCCCGTACTCGTGGGCAGCGAACGGCTGCTGCGCGAGCAGGGGATCGGCTTTTCCCCCGTCACTTCGCCCTGCTCCGTCATCTATGTGGCGGAGGGGGGAGAGTACCTCGGCTGCGTGGAGATCGAGGACAGGGTGAAGGCAGACGCAAAGGACGCGCTCACCGCGCTCAAGCGTGCGGGCGTTGCGCGCATCGCCGTGCTCACGGGCGACACCCAAGAGCGCGCGGCGGCGGCACTCGAAGGGCTGCCCGTAGACGAGGTGTGCGCAGGGCTGCTGCCCGAGGAGAAGCCCGCCTGTGCAAGGGGACTCAAGGCGCAGGGAATGCTGCTGTACGCGGGCGACGGCGTAAACGACACCCCCGTGATGGCAGAGAGCGACGTTGCCGTCTCCATGGGCAGTTTGGGCAGCGATGCCGCCATCGAGGCGAGCGATCTCGTGCTCGCGTCCGATTCCCTCTCCGCCCTGCCGCGTGCCATGCGCGGGGCGAAAAAGACGAAGAAGATCGTGCTGGAAAACATCGCCTTTTCCATCGGCGTAAAGGTCGTGCTCATGGTGCTCTCCGTCCTCGGGTTCATTCCGCTGTGGGCGGCGGTGCTGGGCGACGTGGGCGTGATGCTGCTCGCCGTGCTCAACTCCATGCGTATGCGTGCAAAACTCAAATAACCGTCAATTCGCCCCGCGCAAGCGGGGCGTTTTGTTTG
This sequence comes from uncultured Clostridia bacterium, assembly GCA_944363255.1. Lineage (GTDB taxonomy): Bacteria > Bacillota > Clostridia > Christensenellales > Borkfalkiaceae > Gallimonas. The sequence continues at coordinate 3,365 of CALVTZ010000073.1, read as the reverse complement.
TGCGGAAGGGGGGTGAAAATGCGCCGCGCGCGCCCTTCGCGGCTTGCATATCGCGCGGGAATGTGCTATAATCGGGGTATGAAAAAACGCATCGATTGCGCCATGAAGCGCACGCAGTGTGATCTCGTCATCAAAAACGCCGCCATCTTCAACGTCTTTACAGGCTCCTTGGAGGAGGGAGACCTCGCCATTGCAGACGGGAAGATCGTGGGCATCGGCAGGGGCTATCCCGCCCGCCGCGAATACGACGGCACGGGGCTTATCGCCCTGCCCGGCTTTATCGATTCGCACATCCACTTTGAAAGCTCCACGCTCTCGCCCGAGGCGTTCGCCGCGCTCTCCGTGGCGCACGGAACCTCCGTGGTCGTCGCCGATCCGCACGAACTCACCAACGTGTGCGGCGTAGAGGGGGCGGAATACATCGGTGAGGCGGTCTCCCGCCTTCGCATCGAGGGGGTGTGCCCGCTGGAAGTCAAGCTGCAGCTTCCCTCCTGCGTGCCCGCCACGCCCTTCGAAACGAGCGGCGCCACGCTGAGCGGCAGGGAGACGGCGCATGAGATCGTGCGCGAGAACTTCTTCGGCTTGGGCGAGATGATGGCGTACCCCGCCGTCGTCGCGGGCGAGGAGGATACGCTGCGCAAGATCGCAGCCGCGCAGGAGGCGGGCAAGGTGGTAGACGGGCACGCGCCCACGCTCACGGGGGACGCGCTCAACGCATACGCCGCGGCGGGCATTCGCACCGATCATGAGTGCGTCGACCGCGAGGACTGCCGCAAGAAGGCGGCGCGCGGCATCTATGTGCAGCTGCGCAACGGCTCCTCCATGCACAATATCGAGGAAAACATTCAGGCGATGGACGAATACAACTATCGCCGCTTCGTGCTCTGCTCGGACGATCGCAACGCGCAGAGTTTGTATGAGGAAGGGGAGATGGACGACGCGCTCGCCCGCGCGGTCAGGTGCGGCGTTCCCGCCGCCCGCGCCATTGCGACCGCCACCATCAACGCGGCGGAGTGCTATTCCCTCAAGGGAAAGGGCGCGCTCGCTCCCTCGTACGACGCGGACGTCGTCCTGGTGGAAGATCTCAAACAGTTTAAGGTGCGCGCGGTGTTCAAGGCGGGCGTGCTCGTGGCAGAAGGGGGCAAGGCGCTCTTCGACCACAGCGGGCGCTATCTGCCCGCCGCCGTCACAAGCTCGGTGCGCATCAAGCCCGTCACGGCAGACAGCTTCAAACTGCCGCTCAGCGGAAGGGTGCGCGTCATGCGCGTGCGCCCCAACGGGATCATGACGGAGGAGGAGGTGCGCACCGTCACGAGCGAGGGGGGCGACGTGGTGCTTTCCGACGGGCTGAACAAGATGGCGGTGATCGAGCGGCACTTTGCAAGCGGCAACATGGGCAAGTGCCTTGTTTCGGGCTACGGGCTGAAGGGGGGCGCGATCGGCGTCACCGTCGCGCACGACAGCCACAATATGGTCATCCTCGGCGACGACAATGCGGCGATGGCGCGCGTTGCGGCGCTCCTTGAGCGGGCGGGCGGCGGCATGGCGCTCGTTTTGGAGGACAGGGAGGAGGTGTTCCCCCTCGACATCGCGGGGCTGATGAGCTCTGCGCCCGTGGAGGAAGTCATCTCCCGCACCAAAGAGATCACCGAGCACGCGCAGGCGGCGGGCATCACGGCGGGCATCGAACCGTTCATGACGCTCGTGTTCCTCTCGCTCGCCGTCATTCCCAAGCTGCGCCTCACGGACAGGGGGCTTGTGGATGTGGAGAAGTTTGAACTCGTCCCGTTGGAGGTGGCGCAATGAAGGTGGTCGCCGCAACGGGCAACGCGCACAAGCTGCGCGAAATGCGGGAAATTTTAACGGGGGCGCACATTCTCTCCGCTGCCGAGGCGGGCTTCGCGGGCGACGTGGAGGAGACGGGCGCGACCTTTCTTGAAAACGCGCTCATCAAGGCGCGCGCCGTGATGAGGGCAACGGGGCTTGCCGCGCTTGCAGACGACAGCGGACTGTGCGTCGAGGCGCTGGGCGGCGCACCCGGGGTGTACAGCGCCCGCTATTCGGGCGGGGACGACGCGCAAAACCGCGCGCTGCTGCTCGCCAATTTGCAGGGGGTGAAGGAGCGCCGCGCCTACTTCGCCTGTGCGATCGCGCTCGTCTTTCCCGATGGCAGAGAGCTGACGGCAGAGGGGCGCGCCTACGGCGAGATCTTAACGGAAGAGCGGGGGGCGGGCGGCTTCGGCTACGACTGCCTGTTCTATTCGGAGGAACTGAACAAGAGCTTTGCGGAGGCGAGCGAGGCGGAGAAGAACGCCGTCTCCCACCGCGGGCGCGCACTCAGACAGTTGGAGGCAATGCTGTGAAAACCTTTGTCATTCTGTCCGATTCGCACGGCAGGCGGGGCAATGTAAAAAAGATCGAGCACCTCTTTGGGGAGAACGACTTTATCGTGCACCTCGGCGACGGCTCTTCCGACTTGAAGGAGACCTTTTCGAACTATCCCGATAAGACGTTTATCATGAAGGGCAACTGCGACTTTTGCTATGGCATGGAGGAGTACGTCATCGAGGCAGAGGGGGTGCGCATTCTGTGCTGCCACGGGCACAAGTACGGGGTAAAGCGCACGCTTATCAAGCTCGCCGCCCGCGCCAGGGAGCTGGGGTGCGACGCCGCGCTGTACGGGCACACGCACACGGCGCGCATTGAGGAGGTGGAGGGCGTGCTCACCATCAATCCGGGCGCACTCTCCTCATACAGCGAGCCAAGCTATTGCTACTTGGTGGTAAACGGCAGTAAGCTCACGCCCGTCATCGTGCCGATCGCGGCGTCCTGATCATTGCATCCGTAGAAAAAAACAGAGCCGAGGCAAACTGCCTCGGCTCTGTTTTGTTGTGTGAAAGCGCTCACCACTTGGTGGGAACGCCGTCTACATAGTGCCAATAGTTTCCGGATGTCGTGGGCTGCGTTTCGGAGTAGTAGTATCGCGTGGCGGAAGTGAGGTCGTCGTTGCGCCAGTCATCGATGGAAATATTGTTCCACTCCGCCCGCGTGCCGCCGTAATATACTGTCGTGAGCGCGTCGCAATCATAGAACGCCTGATATCCAATGGTGGTCACGCTGTCTGGAATGGCGATGGAGGTGAGCGAAGTGCAACCCGAGAACGCATAATTCCCAATGGTGGTCACGCTGTCGGGAATGGTGACCGAGGTGAGCGCGGAGCAATCGCGGAACGCTGAACTTCCAATGGTGGTCACGCCATTTCCGATGGTGACCGAGGTGAGCGCGGTGCAATCATAGAACGCCTGCTCCCCAATGGTGGTCACGCTGTCGGGAATGGTGAGATCGGAAGAGCGGCGGGTAGGGAA
>CALVTZ010000072.1 GCA_944363255.1 uncultured Clostridia bacterium | reverse complement strand
CAAGCGTTGCGAGCTTCTTTGCGAGCTTCGCCTTTTTGTTGTTGGCGTTGTTCTTGTGAAGGATCCCCTTCGCGCACGCGGAATCGATCGCCGAGACGGTCTCGGGATAGAGGGCGGTAGCGGTATCCTTGTCGCCTGCGTTCACGGCGGCGACGAACTTTTTGATGCTCGTTTTCAAAGCAGACTTGATCGCCTTATTCTGCTGCGTTTTCTTTTCGGTGACAAGCACGCGCTTTTTGGCGGATTTAATGTTGGGCACGTCAGTTCTCCTTTCGATTTTCACTTAATGACTTTGACTATTTTAGCATAAAATACCTTGCTTGTAAACTGTTTTTCATGCGTTCGGGACAAAAATTTCCCGAAAATTTTTTAACGGGAGGGAATATTTTGCAAGATGGTCGCCCCTTGGTGGGGGTATTTGACAGCGGCGTGGGCGGACTCACCGTGCTGCGCGCCTGTTTCGACGCGCTTCCCGCCGCCGACTACATCTACTTCGGCGACAACGCCCACGCGCCCTACGGCGGCAAGAGCAGGGAGGAGATCCGTGCCCGCGTGAAGGTCGCCTTCGATATATTCTCCGCCCTCGGTGTGGACGGCGCGCTCATCGCCTGCAATACGGCGACGGCTGCCTGCGTGCAGGAGGCGCGCCGTAAAGTGAACTTCCCCGTGGTGGGCATGGAACCCGCCGTGCTGCCCGCCGCGGCGCACGCGGGGCGCGTGCTCGTGCTCGCCACGCCCTTCACCGCCGCAAGCGCCCGTCTGCGCGAACTCGTGGCGCGGGCGAAGGGGGGCAACGTCACCGTGGCCGCTCTGCCCCGCCTTGCGGGGGAAATCGAGGGCGCGCTCACGGGCGGAAAGGGGCTGACCCTGTCCGACCACCTGCCCGCAATTTGCTGCGACGGCGTGGTGCTGGGCTGCACGCATTACGCCTATTTTCGGCGGGAGATCGCAAAATTTTACGGTGCGGAGGTGTTCGACGGGGCGGAGGGAACGGCGCGCCGCCTCGCATCGCTGATTTTCGCGCCAAAAAGTGGGACGGCTGACCACCGTTTTGGGATGGCTGACCACCACAAATGCGAACAAAACCCGAACAAATGTTTTACGAAAAAGTACACTAAATGGGCTGAAAACCGCATTTTCTTCCTCGGAGAGGGGGGTGAAGTCAACGAACGGGTATTCAAAACGAACATTTGTTTCAAAAATATCTAAAAATATTTGCTCGATTTTCCAAAAAAGTGGTTTTAAGTGGTTGACAGTGGTTAATTGTGGTGTTATAATGTTCTCAACAGTATTTTAGGAGAAGTGTAGGCAGCAGCATGAAGTTCCTCACGGGAAGAGTCAGCCATCAGCTTGACGCGAAAAACAGAATACGCATTCCCGCGAAGTACAAGAATGCCTTCCCGGACGGGGAGAAGCTGTACTTCTTCGAATACAACGCAGGCAGGATCGCCGTCATGCCCGAATCGGTCATCTCGGAAAAGATGAAGGTATTCGACAGCGTGACGCCCGGCGACGAGGACGCAATGGACGCCATGGCAAAGCTGTTCAGCAGCATGGAGGAAGTTGCGGAAGATCCCCAGGGGCGCGTGCAGATCCCCAAGCAGTTCCGCGAATATGCCGCCATCCAAAAGGACGTCATCACCGTGGGTATGGGAACATACATCGAGATCTGGGCGCAGGAAGTGTTCGACGCACGCATCGGCGGCAAGACGATGCAGGAAGTCAACGCATCCCTCTATAAGAAGAGCGATTCTAAAGCATGAGTACATTCTATCACCGTCCCGTCCTCTTGGAAGAAGTTTTAAGCGGACTTGACCTAAAAGAGAACGGCGTGTACTTCGACGGCACGCTGGGCGGCGGGGGACACTCACACGAGATCCTCGCTCGCGGCAAGAACACCGCGCTCATCGCAACGGATAAGGACGCCGATGCGATCGCAGCAGCGGGGGAACGGCTTCAACCCTTCGCAGGAAGGTTTCAGATCTTCCGCAGCGACTTCAAGAACTTCGAGGCGGTGCTGGAAGAGGCGGGGGTGGAGAAGCTGGACGGATTTTTGCTCGACCTCGGCGTTTCCTCCCATCAGATCGACGAGGGGGAACGCGGATTCACCTACCGCGAGGCAGACGCCCCGCTGGATATGCGAATGGATCGCCGCGCGGCGCTGAGTGCAAGAGAGGTGGTAAACACCTATTCGCGCGAACAGCTCACGCGCATCCTGCGCGAATACGGCGAGGAGCCCTTCGCAAGGGTGATCGCCACCGCCATCGTGCGCGAGCGGGAAAAGGCGCCGCTTGAAACGTGCGGGCAGCTCAAGGCGATCATCGAGGACTGTCTCCCCGCAAAATTACGCTCTCCCGCCTGTGCAAGGCAGAGCTTTCAGGCGATCCGCATCGAAGTCAACGGCGAACTCACGGGGCTGTACGAGTGCGTTACGGGGCTTACCAAGCGGCTGAAAAAGGGGGGCAGGGGATGCGTCATCACCTTCCACTCGTTGGAGGACAGGATCGTGAAGCGGGCGTTCCAATCGCTCGAACAGGGCTGCATCTGTCCCAAGAGCTTGCCCGTGTGCGTATGCGGACACAAGCAGGAGATCGAGGCGGTCAACAAAAAGCCCATCACGGCAAGTGAAGAGGAACTTAAAGAGAATGCACGAAGCAAGAGCGCAAAGTTGCGCGTCGTGCAAAAAATCATAGAATGACGGGAAGTTTTCCCGAATAGGATAGAAAGGAGTAAGCGACCATGGCAGGAACGGCAGTTTTGGAAAGACAGCTTGTAAATCGCGGAGAAAGCACGGTTCAGCCCGTTGAGGCGGAGCTTGAGCACGCACGCCGCATTTCCGAAAACTTCAAAGCGCTGCAATTTGCATCTCCCGTGGCATGGGCAGATTCGTCCGTGCGCGACGCGGAGCGCGAAGTTACGGCGAAGGCTCCTGCCGCACAGCCTGTGAAGGAGGCGGAGGACATCACCGCCCGCCGCATTGCAGACTATGTTCCCGTTCCCGAGACCGCGCCCCGCAAGCACGACCTGTTCGCAGGGCTCACCTATAAGAACGGCGAACTGCTGGGCACCCTTCCTTCCGCGCCCGCTGCTCCCGTGGCAGCCGCGGTGATCGCGCCCGCAGCGCCCGTCGTCATGCCCGCGCCCGCAACCGTGACGGTGGAGGAGGACGACGCGCTTCCCACCCGCCGCACGATGGAGATGCTGCAACACGCGCAGCAGGTTGCAGAGCGCGTGCAGGAAGAGACGCGCACGGGGTATCTTTCGGCGCTGTCTGCAAAGACCAAGAAGGTGCTGCTTGCCATCGCCGCCGCCATCGTGCTCGCACTCATCATCATCTGCGTGAATACGAGCATCATCAGCTCGCTGAATACGGACGTTGCAGGGCTGCGCGCACAGGCGCAGGAGGAGCTCAACCGCTACGAGGCGATCATGGATCAGCTCGACGAGGCGACTTCTCCCGACCGCGTGAACGAGTGGGCAATGGAAAACGGCTTTGTTCGCGGAGAATAAGCGGAGGCAACACAATTAAACATACCGCATTTTCATTTACGGTTTTACAAAAGAGGTTATTTGCCATGGGAATGGCGATAACCTTTCTTTTTTGCATTTTTTTGGGCAGATTCTTGTATATCCAGCTTGTTCTCTCGCCCACGCTGCGCGCCCGCGCCCTCGATCAGTGGACGCGGGAGATCCCCGTTGTCGCCGAGCGCGGCAATATCTACGATGCGGGCGGCGAACTGCTCGCGGGCAACAGGACGGTGTACACCGTGTATGCGCGGGCAAACGCCGTGAGCGACGCGGAGGGGGCGGCGCAATTTCTCGCCGCCACGCTGGAGATGGACTACGAACAGGCGCTCCAAAAGCTCAAAGACCGCTCCAAGTCGGAGGTGGCGCTCCTGCGGCGGGTGGAAAAGAGCAAGGTGGCGCGCATCGAGGGGGCAGACCTTGCGGGCGTGTACTACGCGCGGGAGAACTTGCGCTACTACCCGCACGGCGCGCTCGCCTGTCAGGTGTTGGGCTTCACCGCCTACGACTCCTCGGGCGCTTCGGGGCTGGAACGCTACTACAACGCATTTCTTGCGGGCAGGAACGGGGAGATCGTGTACGACACCGACCTCGTGGGGGTGGAAACGGAAGGCTCTGCGCCCGCGTACTTCCCCGCCGAAAACGGGCTGGGGGTGCGCCTCACCCTCGACTATCGCATTCAGGCGCTCGCGGAGGAGGTCATGGGAAGGGCGCTTGCGGAGAGCAGCGCAAAGGGGGCGCGCTGCGTGGTGCTCGATCCTGCCGACTTCTCCGTGCTCGCCATGGTGAATTTGCCCGCGTACGACCTCAACGACATTCCGCGCAACGATCTCACCGCGCTCAACGCGCTCTCGCGCAACCGCCTCGTCTCAGACATCTACGAGCCGGGCTCCACCTTCAAGATTTTGACGGCTGCGGCGAATATCGAGGAGCACCTGCGCGGCAACAAAAACGCCTTTTCCACGGCGCACATCTTCTCCTCGGCGCGCACCCGCGCGGTGGACGGCACGACCATTCGCTGTTGGAGCGACCACAAGAACGGCAAACACAGCAATCAGACGCTTGCAGAGGCGCTCAACAACAGCTGCAATCCCTGCTTTACGGACATCGCGCTCTCGCTGGGCACGCAGAAATTTTACGAATACCTCTCCGCCTTTCGCTTCGGGCGGGGCACGGGGCTGGACTTTTCGGGCGAGGCGATCGGAATGCTGCTTCCCGAACAGGTGGTGCGCGCGTGCGATCTGGCGCGCATCGGCTTCGGGCAGACCATCGCCGTCACGCCGCTGCAACTTGCCTGCGCCGCCGCCTCCGCCGTCAACGGCGGCTACTACTATGCGCCCCGCCTCGTAAAAGAGATCTGCAATGCAGACGGCAGCGTGCGGGAAACGCTTTCGCCCGTGCTCCTTTCGCGCACGGTGAGCGGCGAGACGTCGCGCATCCTCACCGCCATGCTGGAGGGGGTGGTGAAGGAGGGCAGCGGCAAGCGGGCGTATGTGGAAGGCTACCGCGTGGCGGGCAAGACGGGCACGGCGCAAAAGTTTGAAAACGGCGCCATCGCGCAGGGCAAGTACGTCTCCTCCTTTCTGGGATACTTTCCCGCCAATGCGCCGCGCTATCTCGCGCTCGTCATCGTGGACGAACCGCAGGGCGCGTACTACGGCAGCGTGGTCGCCGCGCCGCTCGCGGGGGAGATCTTCCGCGGCATCATTTCCATCAAAAATCTTGCGCCCGTGGAGGAGGGAGTATGAAATTATCCGAACTTGCAAAGGAGTTGCAAAACGCGCGCTGTACGGGGGAGGCGGAGATAACGGGGCTGTGCATAGACAGCCGCGTGGCGGGCAGGGGGGAACTCTTCTTCGCCTTTCGCGGCACGCACGTCGACTCGCACGACTTCGCGCAGGAGGCGGAGGCGCGCGGCGCGGTCGCTATCGTGTGCGAACGGGATACGGGGGTGACTTGTCCGCAGCTCTTCGTTGAGGACGTGCGGGAGGCAATGTCGCGCATCGCCGCCGCCTTCTATGCCCATCCGGAGCGGGAGATGAAGTTTTTCGGCGTGACGGGCACCAACGGCAAGACGACGACCGCCTATCTTCTGCGCAGCATTTTGCTCGCGCACGGGGTAAGGACGGGCATCATCGGAACGCTGGGCGCGGAGTACGCCAATCGGCGCGTTGCCCCCGTGCTCACCACGCCCGATCCCGTCTTTCTCTTTTCCCTGCTCGCGGATATGCGGGAGAGCGGGGTGGAGGCGGTGGTCATGGAGGTGTCCGCGCACGCGCTGGCGCTCAAAAAGGAATTGCCCATCGTGTACGAAGGGGCGATCTTCACCAACCTCACGCAGGACCACCTCGACTTCTTCGGGGATATGCAGGCGTATGGTGAAGCCAAGCGCGCCCTCTTTTGCAGGCAGCGCTGCCGCCGCGCCTTCCTCAATGCGGACGATCCCTTCACCGCAACGCTGAAAAAGGGGGGGATGCCGTACGAGACGTACGGCCTGGAGGAGCCTGCGGATGACTTCGCCGTCATCGAGCGGGAGGGAATGCTGGGCACGCGGATGCTGCTCAACCTCAACGACGAGCTGGTGGAGGCGGAGATCGCGCTTACGGGGCGGCACAACGTGCTCAATGCGCTCGCGGCGGCTGCTGCGGCGCGCGCGTTCGGCGCACGGGCGGAGGAGATCGCGCTGGGCATCGGCTCGCTCAAGGGGGTGGACGGGCGGCTGGAATACGCGGGCAGCATGAACGGGGGCGCGGTGTTCGTGGACTTCGCCCACACGCCGGACGGACTGAAAAAGTCGCTGTCTGCGCTGCGCGAGCATTGCCGCGGCAGGCTGTTCGTGCTCTTTGGCTGCGGGGGCAACCGCGACAGGGCAAAGCGCCCCGTCATGGGGGAGATCGCCTCCACGCTCGCCGACTTTTGCATCGTCACTTCGGACAATCCGCGCTATGAAGATCCCTGCTCCATCATGGCGGAGATCGAGGCGGGCATTCCTTCCAAGAACTACGTCGCGATCGAGGAGCGGGAGCGCGCCATCGCCTATGCCTTGCAACACCTGCAGGCGGGGGATATCCTGCTCGTTGCGGGCAAGGGCGGGGAGCGCACGCAGGAGATCATGGGAATAAAATACGCCTATGACGACAAAACTGTCATCACATCGCTTATCGGGAAGGGTTCACATTGAGATCGATCATTCTCTGTCTGCTGCTCGCCTTTTTGCTCGCGCTTGCGCTCGTCGCGGCGGAGATCCCGCTGCTCAAAAAACTGCACGCGGGACAGAATATCCTGCACTACGTCAAGGAACATAAGCACAAGGGGGGAACGCCCTCCATGGGCGGCGTGGGCTTCGTGCTCGCCGCTGTGGGCGTCTCCCTGCTCTTTTCGCGCGGGGACAGGCGGTATCACGTCGCCCTCGCGGTGGGACTTGCCTATCTCCTGGTGGGATTTTTGGACGATCTCATCAAGAAGAAGCGGGGGGACAACCTCGGGCTGCGTCCCTATCAGAAGATCTGCTTTCAGCTGGGCGTGGCGCTCATCGCCTCGCTGTATTGCTGCCTCAACGGGCTCACGCAGCTCAACCTTCCCTTCACGCGGCGCGCCGTGGACGTGGGGTGGGGAATGCTCCCGCTCGGCGTGCTCGTCTTTGTCGCCACCGTAAACAGCGTCAACCTCACAGACGGGCTGGACGGGCTGGCAGGT
>CALVTZ010000071.1 GCA_944363255.1 uncultured Clostridia bacterium | reverse complement strand
CGGCAGGATGGTGACTGCCGCGCCCTCGATGCCCCTTTCGTCTACGGTGAGCGTTGCAACGTGCCGCACGTCGGTGCGGAAGGCGCGCTCTGCGTGTGTGACGGCGCTCAGGTCGCTCGCGCTCGCGTCGAACAGGTCGTTTACGCCAAACGCCTCTTGCAGCGTCGCCCGTGCCGAGCCGTCGCTCCCGCCCGAAAAGGCGGGGAAGATGCAGCGCGTGTGGTAGTGGATCTTCGCCTCGTGATCGTGGGGGGAGAAGTCGGTCACGGCGTTCGCTGCGGCAAGGTGCTGCGCCGTGAACACCTCCTGCGCACTGACTCCCGCATTGGGCAGCAGGAACTTCACCTTGTAGCCGCCGTATGTGTGCGCAAGAAAGAGGGTGTAGCCGTCGCCGTCGTACGCGCGGCCGAGGGCGTAGTCCCCGCGCAGGTAGGGCACGTTTGCGCTGCCCGCATACCCCGCAAAGGGGAAGGTGCCGTGCGTGGGCAGGTCCATGCCCGCTGCGTTCCAAACGTCTTTCAGGTAGAGGGCGTTGATGAGGGCGAAGAGGGTGTCGGGGGAGAGGGCAAAGTTTTGGTCGATGAGCCCGCGCGTCTGCTCCTTTACAAAGTTGCGCACGGCGTTGTTTGCCCCGCTGTTGTCGCCCAAAAAGTCCGCCTGATAGCTGTAACAGAAGTAGTCGCTTGCAAGTTTTTGCAATCCAACCTCAGACATGGGTACGTCGTTTGCAACATAGACGGCGTTTGCAAGCTGCAATACGGTGCGCTCCTTTCCCCTGTCGTCCTTGATATTGCGCACGAGGGAGCGGTAGAAGGGGGAAAAGCCCGCGTCCAGCTGCGCCTCGCTCACGCCCAGGGCAGAGAGCAGTTGCGTCTTGGTCCTGCCCGCCGCGCACGCCGCCGCGAGGGAGAGCCCCGTATAGACGCTCACGGGCGAGAGGATATAGTTCTCGCCTGCCTGCGCGTTGCGCTCTGCCATCTCCGCGGAGAAGGTCATGGAAAAGGCGTTCGCCGCGCTGAGCACGGCAGAGATGTCCTCGCCGCGATATTCGTTGTAGGAAAGCGGGGTGCTTTCGGCTGCCGCCTGCAACAGGGTGGCGTTTGCGCCCCCGCCGCAGCCTGCAAGCGCGAGCGCCGTTGCGCCGCCCAGCACGAGCGCGCAAATGCGCATTCGTCCTTTCATCATTCTTCCTCCTTGGCTTGATTATAACACACCAGGGGGGGATGTCAAGTAGTCGGGCGAATAAGGCGCGGGGAAATTTGTCGCGCGGCGCGCGTTTTTCCTTTACAAAATAATCAAGATTTACTATAATAGCTCTATGCTACGCATTGCAGACGATTGGAAAGATTATCGCGTTCTCGCCACGGGCGACGGCTATAAGTTGGAGCGCTGGGGGGAACATATCCTCTTGCGCCCCGATCCTCAGGTCATTTGGAAGGCGCAGCAGGACCTCTTCGCCTATCCAGGGCTGGAGGCAGTCTATCGCCGCAGCGAGAAGGGCGGCGGCGCGTGGGAGTACAAGAAAAAACTGCCCGAGAGCTGGAATATTTCCTATCGCGATCTCACCTTCAAGGTCATGCCCATGGGCTTCAAGCACACGGGGCTTTTCCCCGAACAGGCAGTCAATTGGGACAGGACGGGCGAGCTCGTGAAAAAGGCGACCGCCGCGGGGCGCAAGATCAAGGTGCTCAACCTCTTTGCCTACACGGGCGGGGCGAGCGTTGCGCTCGCCAAGGCAGGGGCGGAGGTCACGCACGTGGACGCCGCCAAGGGCATGGTGGAGCGTGCAGGCGAAAATGCCCGCCTTTCGGGGATCGCGCAGGGCATCCGCTATATCATTGACGACTGTAAGAAATTCGTCGCGCGCGAGATCCGCCGCGGCAACCGATACGACGCCATCGTCATGGATCCGCCCTCCTACGGCAGGGGGCCTGGCGGGGAGATGTGGAAGATCGAGCAGGAGCTGTTCGGCTTTGTTCAGCTGTGCGCGCAGGTGCTCAGCGACGAGCCGCTCTTCGTGCTCATCAACAGTTATACAACGGGGTTACAGCCCACCGTGCTCTCCAATATCTTAACGCTTGCGCTGGGGCGCAGGGGGAAGGTGGAGGCGTACGAAGTGGGACTGCCGACGGAGGAGGGCATCCCCCTTCCCTGCGGCGCGGGAGGACTTTATATCAATGAGTGATCAGCAGCTTAAAATTTTATACGAGGACAACCACATCATCGTGGTGCTCAAACCGCAGAACGTGGCGTCCTGCCCCGACGAGAGCGGGGACGAGAGCCTCTTCGACATGGTAAAAGAGTACATCCGCGTCTCCTGCAACAAGCAGGGCAACGTGTATCTGGGGCTGGTGCACCGCCTCGACCGTCCCACGGGCGGCGTGATGGTGTTCGCCCGCACGAGCAAGGCGGCGGGCAGGCTGGGCGAACAGATGAGCTCGGGCGACTTCGAAAAGAAGTACCTCACCGTGCTCGTGGGTGCGCCGCACCCGCCCTTCGGCAAGCTCACGCAGTGGCTGAAGAAGAACACGGTGAACAACATGGTCTATCTCTGCCCGCAGGGTACGGACGGAGCGAAGCTCGCAAGCCTCGACTATCGCGTGCTCGAGGAAAAGGAGGGGCTCGCGCTCACCGAGGTCAAGCTGCACACGGGCAGAAGTCATCAGATCCGCGTGCAGATGGCGGGCGTCGCGCATCCCGTGTACGGGGATATGCGCTACGGCGGGGAAAAGGCGGTAAAGGGCAAGCTGGCGCTGTGGGCGTATTCGCTCTCCTTCACCCATCCCGTCACCAAGGAGCGCATGCGCTTCCTCTCCGAGCCGCCCACAAACGAGTCGCCGTGGAGCAAGTTCGATCTCGCGCCCATCGTAAAACCCGTGTAAGCAGTATGAAATTTTTTGTTTTTTGCCCGTTTGCGGCAATTACTGCTTGACGGAAGTATAAATTTTGTGTAAAATAGACAAAGGATAATTCGGGCAAGTTTGCCCGTTGGAGCAGTTACATGAATACAGTCAGAGTACGATTGATCAGCATCTTATCGTTCTTTGCCGTCATCGCATTGGCGTTGGGGGTATTTTTCGGTATGTTTATGCCCACCAAGCGGGCAGATGCGGCGCAGTACGCGCCCTCTGCGGTGTTCGCTTCGGGCGGCACGAGCGGTTCGGTTGGCGCGTCCGAGGCGGAAGAAGGGGAGACCTCTTACATTCGCTTCACGTTCACGGACGGCGGCAGCACCTATTTCCGCCGCGACCTCGCGCTCAGGTGGCAGGAGGCGGCTCCCGTAAGTGAGGAAGAGCCCGCACTCGCAGCGACGACGCAGCGTGCAAACCCCTCCGTCACCAAGTATTTCTCGATGACGTTCGCCTTCCCCGAAGTCAATTTCGAAACCTTCGAGATCGTCTTTGAGAGCACGGAGGAGAACATCACCGAAAAGGGCAAGGCGACGAACGCGCTCGTATTCTTCAACGAAAACGGCAAGCTCTCTGTCGCCGTCAAGGACTCTGCCCTTGAGGACGCGGAAAACAGCACGCTCACGGAAAAGCACGAGATCCAAGACGCTGCGGCAGACATCGCCATCGCCATCACGGAAGAGGGGTGCAACCACGGCGAGTTCAAGGTGACGCTCGGCGGCACGGAGATCGGCAAGTTCACCAACATCGGCGGCTACTTCCTTGAGTACCGTTCGCAATCTTCCAGCTCGCCCAACACGCCCATCACCTTCACGGCGCACCTTCCCGAAGGCGCGACCGCGCAGCAGCAGGTGCTCATGAAGGAACTCAACGGGCAGACGTTCGCACTCACGGACGGGCAGGTGACGGACAACGCGTCCCCCGTGCTCGTGCTCAACAAGACGCTGCACGCCTTCCGCCTCGGCTCCCGCTTCAACCTCACCTATGAGGCGATCGACGTGTGCCGCGACACCGTCACCGTCACGCGCAGCTACTATATGCTCAAGAAGAACGACGAGGGCAAGTACGTCACCCCCAACGAGGAGACGGACGACGACTACAAGAGCCTCTCCACGTCCGACTACTTCCTTCCTCCCGCCGAGGCAAACGACTCGCAGGAAGAGTACGTCTCCATTCGTCTGCGCCTCAACGACAGCACCACCGATCCCGTGTACACCTATCTCACCTGGTACACCGCGGACAGCGACGTTGCAACGCTGGGCGAGGAAGGGCAGGAGTTTGACTACATCAAGGTCAATCGCGAGCAGGAGGGCCCCAACTACATCGGTCTTTCCCCTGCAGACGAGAACACGGCTGCAGAAGATCAGCAGGTGAACGTGACGGACGATGCCGCTTACACCGAGTGGCTCAACGGCGCAGTCGCCGCATATCAGACGGAACTTGACAATGCTGCAAAGGAACTGAGCGCAGGTTCGGGCGCGTACATCTATCTGCCCTCCATGCGCGGGCTGTTCGCAAGCGAACACGCGGATTACCGCGACCTCACCTTCAGCATCTACTACTACAAGCCCACCGCGTCGGCGGGGGACACGGCGTCCGCCGCGACCTCCCTCAGCTACAACGGACTTCGCCTCGAGATCAACGAGATGGGCACCTACAAGATGCGCGTTCTCGCAACGGACAGCGCGGGCAACGGCATCAACCTCTGGGTGGACGGCGAATACACGCAGGTAACGAGCAACAACATCTGGGACATCGAAGAGATCCCCGAATTCACCTTCTATATCGGCTACACGGGCGCGACCATCGAGGAGCCCGGTGAGCAGGAAGAGGGCTATCGCGACAGCCACTACTCCTTCGAACAGTTCGACGTCATCGCGCTCAGCGGTTACGACACGGAGTACAAGCTGTACTACTTCGACCTCAGCGAGATGCCCGAAGGCGCCGCCGCGCCCGAGTATGCAGACTTCGTCAAGGGACTCAAGGACTACATGACGAAGGAAGAGTACGCAGGCTGCCGCAGGGAGATCCAGGAGTACCAGTCGCAGTACACGGAGGACGATCCCGCTTGGGACAGGACGGATAACGACTATCGTTGGGATCCTTCCGCGCTCTCCTTCACGCCACAGGAAGCGGGCTTCTATGTGTTGCAGGTGGTCGTCACCGACGCAAGGCTGCCCGGTCACACGGCAACGGAGTATCAGGCGACCTACGTGCGCAACCCCATCGATACCATTCCCGGTTCCTCGCAGTGGTTGCAGAACAACGTGACGTCCGTCGTGCTGTTCTCCATCGCAGGCGTGCTCGCCATCGCGATCGTCGTGCTCATCGTGGTCAAGCCCGCAAGGGTGGAGGTTGAGGAAGTCGACCTCAAGAAGCTCAAGGGTGCGCCCAAGAAGAAGTAAAGAAATGCCCGCCGCAAGGCGGGCTTTTTTTATGCGGCGCACAATTTCGCGTTGTTCGTATGCTTTTTTCCTGCGTGCACATACTGTGCGCAGGAGGAACAACATGGTATTTTTCAATCTCGTATCCTACATTCTCGTGCTCGTGGGCGCGCTCAATTGGGGGATGTACGGCATCTTCGACTTCAACCTCGTCTCCGCCATCTTTATGGGGCCGCGCAGCGTGGGTTCGATCATCGTGTACGTGCTCATCGCGCTCGCGTCCATCTGGCTGATCATCTCGCCCATCATCACCAACGGGGCGCTCAAGCTGAGAGGGGACAGAACGGTAAAAGAGACGCAGCATTCTTAAACGGGAAAAAGCAGGCGGACGGGGCATAATCGCAGCCCTGTCCGCATTTTTTATGGTATGACCATTTGCGATCTCAGGCGGGGCGATCACGCCGTCGTCATCAAGGTGGAACACGAGGGGGAGGAGCGGGCGCGGCTGCGCTATCTCAACGTGTACACGGGCGCAAAGCTCGCCCTTCTCAAAGTTTCGCGCAGGAAAAAACTCTTTCTCGTGGAGGCGCGCGGGGCACGGTTCGCGCTCTCCCGCGCCGTGGCGCAGGGGGTGCGGGTGTGGAAGATCTGAATATCCTGCTCGCGGGCAATCCCAACGCGGGCAAGAGCACCCTCTTCAACCGTCTCACGGGCGGGCACGCCAAGGTGGGAAATTGGCACGGCGTCACGGTGGGGGTAACCAAGGGGAGGGCGACGCTGGGGGGAAGGCGGTGCACGGTGTGCGACCTGCCCGGGATCTGCGCGGTGGAGGCGATGAGTTTGGAGGAAAAGCTCGCGCGCGACTATGTGCTCGCCCACGCGGAGGACGCGCTGCTCTTTGTGGCGGAGTGCGCCTCGCTCGAACGGGCGCTCCCGCTGCTGTATGCGCTCACCCCCGCCCCGCGCAGGGTGGCGCTCGTTCTCACCAAGCGCAAACGCTTTGTGCGGGAGGGGGGAAGGGTGGACTTGGCGGGGCTGGCTGCCCGCCTCGGCATTCCCGTGCTGGACGGGGAGAGAAGGGGATTGAAGGGGGAGATCGCCGCCGCGCTCGATCGGCAGCGCCGCCCCCGTTCCGCCCCGCTCGAGGGGGTGTACGTCCCCGCGCGCACGGGGCTCACCCGCCTCGACAGGCTGTTGCTCTTCGCCCCCGTCTCCCTGCCTCTCTTCGCGCTCATCCTGCTCTCCGCCTTTCTTCTCACCTTCGCCCCGGGGCTCCTTGGCGATCGGCTGAAGGAGGGGGTGGAGGGCTTCTTTTCGGGCACGCTGTATGAGCTTGCTGCGGGCATCTCCTCCCCGCTCGTGCGCAGTTTCGTGCAGGACGGGCTGCTGCGCGCGCTGGGCGGGGTGCTGTGCTTCCTGCCGCAGATCGCCATGTTGTATCTCGTGCTCATTCTCCTGGAGGAGAGCGGGTACCTCTCCCGCCTCGCCGCCCTCACGGACGCGTTTTTGAGCAAGTTCGGCATGAACGGGCGGGCGGTGTTCTCCCTGTTGATGGGCTTCGGGTGCACGGCTGCCGCCATTCTCTCCACGCGCGGGCTGGAAGATCGCCGCATCCAGCGGCGCGCCATACTCTGCCTTCCCTACCTCGCGTGCAGCGCGAAGATGCCCGTCTTTCCCACGCTCGCCGCCTCCTTCTGCGCCCGTCCCTTCCTCGCCGTGGCGGGACTGTATGCGCTGGGCGTGCTGTTTGCGCTCCTCCTTTCGCGCGCCATGCGCGGCAAGGCGCCGCCCCTCATCCTCGAACTCGCGCCCCTGCAACTTCCGCGCCCGCTTTTTGTGTTGAGGAGCTTGCTCTTTCAGCTCAAACAGTTTATAATAAAGATGGCAACGGTCATGCTTGCCTTCTTTGTCGCCTCGTGGCTGCTCTCCACCTTCGACT
>CALVTZ010000070.1 GCA_944363255.1 uncultured Clostridia bacterium | reverse complement strand
CACGAGGAAGAAGGTGATGCCGCGCGACTTTGCGATGCGCATGAGCTTTGCGGCGCATTCGCGCACCTGTCCCACGCTGCCCGCCGCCGAGGAGAGCGCCTCGGTGTACACCGCCTGAATGGAGTCCACGATGACGTATTCCGCCTCCTGCATCGCCTCCTCCGCGTTGTCGAGGTTGGTCTCGTTGAGCAGGAGCAGGTCGCTGGAATGCAAGCCCAGCCGCTCACAGCGCAGCTTGACCTGCGAACAGCTCTCTTCGGCAGAGAGGTAGAGCACTTTGTGCTCCCTTGCAAGGTGCGCCGCCACCTGCGTGAGCAGGGTGGATTTGCCGATGCCGGGATCGCCCCCCACGAGCACGAGCGAGCCGCGCACGATGCCGCCGCCCAGCACCACGTCCAGCTCGCCAATGCCGGATGAGACGCGCTCGTAGCGTTCGAAGGCGACTTGGGAGAGGGGGGTGGGCTTGCTCTGCGTGAGGGCGCGTGCGCCCATGTTCTTCTTGGCGGGAAGGGCGGGGGCGATCGCCTCCTCCGCAAGCGTGTTGAACTTGCCGCAGTCGGGGCACCTTCCCAGCCACTTGGGGGAGGTGTAACCGCACTGCGAACATACAAATTGCGTCGTTGCTTTTGCCATGGTCTGTTCCTTATGGGTTATTCAAAAAAATTGTAGCGCAAGCGAGCGCATTTGTCAACGCCTGAAGGGGGAAAGTTTTGCTTGACTTGCTCGGTGGGAAGGAGTATAATATGTTCAAACATAGTTGGAGGGAATTATGAAGTATTGCTATCATTGCGGAAGCGCGATGGAAGACGACGCCATGTTCTGTTCGAATTGCGGCACGAGCGTAGCGAATGGGGGCGGAGGGCAGCAGAACGCGCAGCCGATGTATGCGTAGCCCTACGCACAGCCCTATCCGCAACAGACGTCGCAGAACAGCGATATGCTCTCGATCGCAAATGTGTTCTTTATCCTCGGCACTGTGCTGCTTTCCATCTGCACCTTGTGCATTGCGCTTGCTTGGTGTCTGCCCATGCGCTCCGCTATCAACGCGCGCATTGCAAGACGCCAGCCCATCGGCGTGGCGCTCAAGGTGTGCACGCTGCTCTTTGTCAGCGTCGTTGCGGGCATCTTGTACCTCTGCTGTACCGACGAATACTGATCGATCGGCGATCTTTGGTATTTGCGGGGGATCAAGCAAGATCTCCAACACAATTTAAGGAAAATGAAAACAGCGATTTTCATTCGGAAGCCGCTGTTTTTTCATGGGCGTTTCGAGGCGTGGCGATGTCGAGGAACGCCGTTTCTTTGCCGCGATGCGTAAGTTTTCGTTCCCGCTCGCGATAATTTCAAGCGTTTTCGTTGCGAGCTTGGGCGGAAGGAGGGGAGTATCTCTGCGTAAAGCGCGCAAGCGCGATTGGAGTGGGTGATCGCAACTAAAATTTTCTGAAAAAATTTTTCAAATAGGTATTGACACGCCCCACGTGCGGGTGTATAATCGAGCCAAGGAAGAGGAGATCTTCCTTGATTTTTGGCGATGCACTTGAACGTTCAAGTAATCGCAAAGACGAGACGCGGCAAACAATCAAGCAATCAACAGCGTGACAGCAGAGCAACACTTCTGCAAAGATAAATTATAATGGAGGTCTCAATGAGAAAGCGGTGGATCATCAGCATGGTGGCGGCGCTCCTTGGTGCAGTCACATTTGCATTGACTGCCTGCGGCGGGGCGGCGCAGGAGGGCGGCGAGAAAGTGATCTCGGCGCTCTCCGCTTCGGGCATGAAGCGGGAATTCTCGCTTGGTGAAAGCTTTGAACCGGGCAATATCGTCGTTACGGCGCGCTATGACGATGGGACGACGGCAACGCTCTCTTCCGAGCAATATTCCGTCGACGCATCCGCGTGCGATATGTTCACGGCGGGCGAATATGACGTTGTCGTGGGCGTGGAAGGCGCTTCGGCGCGCTGCAGCTACACCATCTCCGTTGCGCCGCTTCCCTTCGAAGGGGAATACCTTGTCGTGCAGCATGCGCCCGAGCTCTTTCATATCGGCGACGCGTTCCGCAGCAATGGGCTGCAAGTCACGCTGTGCGGGGCGCGTACAGACGAGGCGCGGGTTCTTGCTGCATCCGAGTACGAAGTGGATTCCTCCGCATACAACGCTTCGGAGGAGGGCAGCTATCCCATCCGCGTTGCGATGAAGGGCAGCAAGATCTCCACGCAATACACGGTAAAGGTGCGCAAGGATTACTCCAAGTCCTTCAAGCTGCTCGCCATCGGCAACAGCTTTTCCGATGACGCCACGCAGTATCTCTACGACGTCGCCAAGGCGTACGGCGTTCAGGACGTGATCGTTGGAAATTTGTATGTGGGCGGGTGTACGCTCAGCCAACACAAGTCGTATGCGCAGAACAATCAGGCGGTCTATGATTATCGCAAGAACACGACGGGCAGCATCATCACAAAGCCTGCCTATCGTCTGCTCGACGCGCTGCGCGAAGAGGAGTGGGACATCATCTGTCTGCAACAGGCGAGCCAGGAGAGCGGGCAGAGCGCAACGTACAACAGCGATCTCACCTTTATGCTCAACTACATCGAGCAGAATAAGACGAATGAGGCGGCACAGGTCGCCTGGCACATGACGTGGGCGTATCAGCAAAATTCTACGCATTGGGCATTCCCCGTGTATGAGCGCGATCAGCGCGTCATGTATGAGAGCATCGTGAACGCAGTCAAGACAAACGTACTCACAAACGACGCATTCGATCATGTATTGCCCGTGGGAACCGCCATTCAAAATGCGCGCACGAGCAGGTTGGGCGATACGCTCACGCGGGACGGCTATCATCTCACGTTGGATACGGGGCGCATGATCGCAGCGCTCACGTGGTTCACCGAGATCACGGGACACGATCCCAACGCACTTCCCGTCTCCGTGCTGCCCGCTTCCTCCGCTTCCGTTGAGGACGTCATCAAAGAGAGCGTCTCTGCGGCGCTGCGCTATCCCTTCAGTGTAACACCCTTCGCGTTCGAAGGCGGGACGCAGCCCGATCTGAGCGACTATACCAAGCTCAAAACGGACTTTACGGCAGGGTATTGGGAGGCAAAGCGCTCCGATGCGTTGATCACGGAAGGGGAGCGGGTGCAGCAGTTTGCGGCGACGGCGCAGCGCTTCACACGCGAAACGCTTCCCGTGGGCAGCGTCATCGTCCTGCAAGAGGGCTGGCGGTTCCGCGCCGAAGCGTGGGCGGACGAGTTGTCCTTCGCACGGCCGTACAACGTGCTGCGCGGCTACACCGTTGTGGACGAGAGCTGGTGGGAGAACTTCACGCATCGCGCCTTCAATCTCTCCAAAGTGACGGGGGAGCCCGTCACGGCAGAGGAAGCCGCGGCTGCATTCGCCATCTACGTGCCCAAAGCGGTGAACTACAAGTGAGCAGGAGTTAAGGAGAACACGCAATGAGCATCAAGACAGGAAAAAAGGTCGCCGCACTTCTCGTTTGTATTGGAATGGCGGCTGCAAGTATGGGATACGCGGCGCTCCCCACCCAGCCCGCCATGGCGGAAGCGGAGGTGGTGGCGGAGCAGACCGCGCAGGAGGAAATTATGTTCGGAGCAAACTGTTTTACGGGCGAGCACGCAGATGCGCTTATCAGCCGTGGAGACAAGACATATACCAAGCTCACGCAGGAGGCGGGATACGACTACCTCTATCGCGGCGGGAAAGCGATGGCGGGGGAGTCCTATCTCTTCTCGGGTACGCTCGTCATGAGCCTGTGCGCAGAGGACGCAACGGCGGAGATCGTGTTGCAGGCAGAAGAGGGGTTCGTGCGCTTCTTCCTGCGCTACAATAACCCGGAGAGCTATTCGCTCGTCGCCTGGGTGCAGAACGGGGCGCAGAGCGAGTACCGCGCGCTTGCCGAGCGCGATTCGGGCAGAATGAACTTCCTCACCGTGTGGCACGGTAGCAGCGCATATCTGTACATCGACAATACCTTTATCACCAAGGTGGAAACACCCTTCGCGCGCGCCCACCTCGGATTCGGCGGGGCGGGATGCAGGTTGGACGTCGAACGCCTCTCCGTGGCGGAGAACGCAGACACCATACAAAAACTGATGGACGATCTCAAAAAGCCCTTCGGCAGACACATGACGGGCGATGCAGATTACTATGAGGCGATCTTCTTCAAGACGGGCGAAAACGAGTATGAGAAGCGCTCCTATCACTATTTGCAGACCTTCTGCTACCTGGAGGGCAAGCCCGCGGCGGGCGACTACTATTGGGTGGAGGGAAGCGTGCAGATGCGCGATCCCGATCCCAGCGGGCAGGTCGCGCTCATGGTGTGCAACGATGAGAATAACAAGGTGCGCTTTGTGCTCGCGCGAGGCGGCGGAAGCGGATACCGTATGTTCTCCGATCAGCGCATCGGCGGCGCCTTCACCAACTACCGCGATCTGGGTAGCGTGGGGGAGGAGATCGAATTTAAGATCATCTACGACCACGGCGTTACGACGCTCTACATCGGTGGCGAGTTGCGTGCAAGCGTCACGTGTGACATGGGCGTTGCGCACTTCGGCGTGGGCGGCGACAACTGCAAATTTGTGCTGCGCGACCTGCGCGGCGGGTTTGATCGGCAATAAGGGGGACAGGCATGACACATATTCGCAAAAGAAGAGTGTTGATCGCGGCGGCGCTCGCCTCCGGCTTGTGTTTGGTGGGTGCGCTTGCGGGCGTCGTCACGGCACAGGCACAGCCCGCTTCCCCCGCGCCATTGGAGAGCGTGTACGAGCTGGGTACGACCGTTACCATTCCCAAGCGGGAACTCAGTGAGGGCGGGAAGCGCTATCCTGCGCAGTCTGTTGTCATCTGTCCCGATGGGCGCGCATACAGCACGGATGTCATCGTTGCAGACGAGCTTGGGCGCTATCTCGTGGAGTACAGGGCGACGAGCGATGCGGGAACGTTGCTCACCGAGCGTGTCGTATTCGAGACGCAGACGGAGCTGTATGAGCTGACGGGGGAACATTCCTCCGCGCACTACGGCGTGGATGCATCCGACTATCAGACGGGCAAGACGGGCATCGCCGTGAGCCTTGCGGAGGGG
The DNA here is from genome assembly GCA_944363255.1 of uncultured Clostridia bacterium. GTDB lineage: Bacteria > Bacillota > Clostridia > Christensenellales > Borkfalkiaceae > Gallimonas. The sequence goes on along the minus strand of CALVTZ010000070.1, from coordinate 2,601 downwards.
GAGAGCTTCCGCTATAACGACATTGTCGATCTGCGCGAGATGGGGGGAGAGGAGACCTTCCTCGAACTGTTTGCGCTGCCCTCGCAGGGAGCGGGCACGCGGGACGTGGCGACCATCGTCATTAAGCTTGAGGACGTGTATGATCCTGAAAACATCGTCACCATCTACGGGCGCAGCGTGGAGAGCGACGGCGGCGCCGATCCCTGGTGGTGCAATACGCTCTACCTTGCGGCGGGTGCGGCGGGGCAGACGGCAACGGGCATCGAGTGGGGGCCGCCCATCCGCATCCATACGGGCAGGTTCGGCTACCCCGTGCCCTACTCGCTCTACGGCTACCGCGACTATCAGGTCTCCGTCGGAAAGGAGACGTTCGGGCTGAAATTTGATTTGCAGTCGGCACGGTTGTATGCACCCAAAGCAACGGGCGACGACTACGTGATCGACTTGGACGCAAAGCGGTATTTCAGCAATCCCTGGTCTGGTTTCACCACGGGCGAAGTGTACGTGAGTATCTCGGCAGAGACCTATTTTGGCGATACGTTTGACTTTATGGTGACCAAACTTGGGCATTCCGATTTGAGCGCGGAGAAGGTGCGCGACAGGAAACCGCCCACGATCACGGTGGACAGGCAGGGCTATGCACAACAGGAACTTCCCGCCGCGTCGGTGGGGGTGCGCTATCCCGTGTTTGCTGCAACAGCGCACGATATTTTCTCGCCTTCGCTTCCCGTGACGGTCAAGGTGTTCTACGGCTACACCTCCTCTACGCGCTACGAGTTGCCCATCACAGAGGGCGGCTTCCTGCCCGATCGCGCGGGTGAATACACCATTGAATATTCGGCACAGGACCGCTATGGCAACGTGGGCAGGGTGACGGGCGTGGTGCAGTGCGTAAGCGCGGCGCAGCCCATCCGCATTCGCACGGAGGGCGTGCCATCGAGCGGACTTGTGGGCGAGCGCATTTTCCCCGATGTATTCTCGGCGGAGGGCGGCATCGGAAGGCTGCAAAAACAGGTCATTGTGACGCGTGCAGGCGAAGAGGTCGCGCTTGATGCGGGCAGCTTCCTGCCCACTCTTCCCGGCGACTACCATGTGCGCTGCACCGTCACCGACTTTGCGGGACAGACGCAGCAGGCGGAATACACCATCGCCGTGCAGGAAAACCCCAACCCTGTATTTTTGAGTGAGGCGGCGCTCCCGCACTACTTCATTGAGGGCGCAACGTACGCGCTTCCCGCGCTCAGCGCATGGCAGTATGGCGAAGGGCGGGAGATCGCGGCAGACATCTTCGTGACGGACGGAACGCGCAATGCGGCGCAAGTGCAGGGTGCAACGACCTTCACGGCGGGAAAGGACGGCAACGCGCTCATCGTCTACCGCGCGGCGAGTGCGGGCGGAAGTGCGGAAAGGCAATACAGCATTCCCGTGCTGCCTGCCTATACAGCGCAGACAATGGACGCGGACGTGCTCTTCCACGTGGAGGGTGGCAACAAGGAGAGTTTATACACAGGCGTACGCTTTACGGCAACAGACGATCTGATCGCAGAGCACGTGCTCGCGCTGGATATGCGCGCCTTCCAAGTGAGCTTTACGGCAGAAGCGCCGCTCACCCTCACGCTGCGCGATGTGCGTACGGGCAAGCAGCTCGTCATCGCGCTCAAAGAGGACGCGCGCACGCCTGCGCTCTATGCGGTCACAGTAGACGGCAAGGAAACGGGGCTTTCTGCGCTGCGGTCGGCGCGCATCACTCTGGAATACGCTTCGCAGAGCAAAACGTTAAAGCTCAACGGTGCTACGCTTGCGCTGGCGCAGGCGCCAGACTTCGCGCAGGGCGCGCAGCTTTCCTTCGGTTCGGAACGGGGCGGCGTGTGTACGCTGCACAGCCTCGGCGGACAGGCACTCACGCGAGCGATGCAGGACAAGACGGCGCCTACCATCCTGCTCGGCGGGGAGTATGGCGGAAGCTATCCCTTGGGAAGCAGCATCTCGCTCTTTACTGCATTTGCCTTTGACTTGATCTCCCCGCAGCCCAAATGTATGGTGAGCGTGCTCGCGCCCGGCGGTTCTACGCTGCAACAGGGCGGCGTGCGTTTCAACAGGCTGGATGCACAGGCAGGATATGAGTTTGTCATGCAGGAATACGGCACGTACACCGTCATCTACGAGGCGGAAGATCTCTTCGGCAACCGCACACAGCAGCTCTTCCGTCTGGAAGCACGCGACAATGTGGCGCCCACCATTCGCCTCATGTGGGAGAATGAGACGCGCTTTAAGTTGGGCGACGTGGTAACGTTCTCCAAGGCGATCGTCACAGACGATCTGGATGAGGGCTGTAAGGCGGAATACTTTGTCCTGTCGCCGCGCGGCGAGATCACGCCCATCTACTTCCTTATGACCTCGGAGACGACGGGCAGTATCTCTTTTGTGGCGGAGGAGCGCGGCAAACATATCATTCGTTACTTTGCAACGGATAAGGCGGGTAACGTGAGCATTTTGGATGTGGAGATCGTAGTGGAGTAAGATGATGAAAAGATTAAAACGAGTTGTCATGATTTTACTTGCTTGTGTGCTGGGCTTGAGCTGCGTTGCCTGCGGCACGGT
>CALVTZ010000069.1 GCA_944363255.1 uncultured Clostridia bacterium | reverse complement strand
TGAAGAGGTCGCCACGGTGACGACCGCGCGCAGAGTCCAGGCAGTGGGCGAGGGTGAAGCGACGATCACCGCCAAGGTGGACGGCAAGACGCTCTCCTGCCTCGTCACGGTGGCGGTGCCCATCACCGCAACCGCCACGCAGCAGGACATCGCGGGCGCGTTCGTCAACCTCAACGCAAACGGCAACGACGCGGGCAACCTGTATTGGGAGCACTACTCCTTCCGCGACGGCTCCGTCGTCGTTGACGCGAAGAGCGAGCAAAACGACTTCATCCCCGCAGATCAGAACATGGCGCGCGCCCTTGCAAACGGCTTCGGCGACTACAAGGCGACCATGTATTGGAAGGGCACGGGCGCACCCGGCGTTGCAAGCACGGGCGTACATTCCCCCGCAGGCAGCGTTTCGCCCCTCTCCATTGCGGTGAACGTCACCAAGGATGTCAAGAGCATCCGCCTGTACACGGGCGCATACCAGGCGAAAAACACCGTCGCGCTCATGTATAACGGCGTGGCGGTCGCAACGGCGCAACCCATCGTATCGGAGAGCAGTTCCGTCTCTTCCATGGTGGAATTTTCCGTCAATTACAGCAAGGAGGAGCCCATCACCCTCCAGCTTCAGCTCACCCCCTCCGATCCCACGCCGGGCGGCAACGTTTCCGTCGTCGCCATCGCGGTCATGGGCGGGGAAATGAGCAGCGCGGCAGCGGCGACCACGTCGGTCTCCGTTGCGAACGAGCCGATCGTGTTCCAGGGTGACGGAAAGGATCCTCAAGCCACCGTCGATCTCACGGAAATGGGCACGGTGGATTGGTACTATGCAAACTTCGACCACGTTGCAGACAGCAAGGTGGGGGCGGACTACTTCGTGGAGAACTCCTTCCGCGTCGATCCCGTCAACAAGGATTGGTCGTACCGCGCAGCCTTCAAGTGGTCGGACGGCACGGCATATCCCAATTCGCCCATTGACAACGACTGCAACAACAAGGGCACGAACAACAGCGTCTTCGGCAACACCGTCACCTTCGACGTGAAGGTGGACAAGCGCACGACGGCGATCACCCTCTACCTTGGCACGTACAAGGCAACGGGCTACCTCGCCGTGCTCGATAAGAACGGCAACACGCTGAGCAGCGGCAAGGTCATCGACTTCGTGCCGGACGCGTCTACGCACGCCGCCGTCACCGTCAACCTCACCGCGCCGCAGGAGGATACGCTCACCTTCGTATTCTACAAGCAGGGCGACAACTGCGCCTTTGCAGCAGCGGCGGTAAGCGGGTATGGCTATCGGCTCAACAAGACATCGCTCACCCTCGAGGCGGATGGCAGCGAGACGCTCTCCGTCTCCCGCACGGATGACGGCGAAGTGGGCAGCATCACCTGGAAGTCCTCCAAGCAGTCCGTCGCCACGGTGACGGCGGAAGGGCTGGTCGAGGCGAAGGGCGAGGGCGAGGCGATCATCACCGCAGAGGTGGACGGCGTTACGCTCTCCTGCGAAGTCACCGTCCTGCCCGCAGTGCTCCCCGTTACGGCGGGCGACGTCACCGCGGCGGACGTTGCGGGGCAGACCATCGATCTGGAAGAGATCGTCCCCGAACTCGACACCCTCTATTGGGAACACTATCAGAACGGCCGCACCAACAAGAAGCTGAACGCGCAGGAGCTCGTCACGGGCTCGGACATCATGTCCCTTCCCGGCAACTTCGGCGACTATAAGGCGAAGTTCGAATGGTACAACGGCTCCGTCAACCTCGCATGGGACGGCTGCTCCAACGGCAAGCACACCGCGCCCAACGGCAGCGCCTATATCAACGTGAAGGTGAACGCCTCCGTCAAGCAGATCGTGCTCTACACGGGCGCATGGAACGGCAGCGCGCTCGTCACCCTCAACCTGGGCGAAAAGCAGCTCGCGGCGGCGGAGAAGATCACGGCAGACAGCAATTCCGTGGCGCGCGCCCTCACCTTCCCCCTCACGGTAACGGGGGAGGCGACCGTCACCCTTCGCATCACCTCCGAGACGGAGGGCAACGGCAACGCCTCCGTGGTGGCGCTCGCGGTGCTCGGCACGTCCGCGCAGGCAACGACCAGCCTTTCCATGAACAAAGTCGAGATGACCTCGGCGGACAACGTGACCGACCTCACGCAGCTTGGCAGCAAGGATTGGCTGTATCTCAACTATGAGAACCAGGGCAGCGATGAAAAGAGCGGCGGCACCGCCATTGCGACCGAGGCGCTGGGCGATAGCAACAAGTTCTGGGACTACAAGAACACCTTCACCTGGACGGACGGCAGCAAGTGGGAGACAAACGGTGTGGACAGCGACAACGAGAAGGGCACGAACAACGGCATCTGCGGCGCGTGCGTGGGCGTAAAAGTGCGCGTGGAAAAGGGCGACGTCGTGCACCTGTTCACGGGCGGCTGGAAGAGCACCTACTCCATCGCCGTGATCGATGCGAGCGGCAACGTCATCGCAAACGAAGTGATCGCGCAGGAGACGGGGGACACCAACGCCTACCAGGTCAGCTACACCGTAACGGAGAGCGCAGGAGAGGAGCTCACCTTCATCGTCTACCGCACTTCGACGCAGGGCGGCAACTGCTCCATCGCGGCAGTCGCGCTCACCGCGGCAGTACAGGCATAAGCAGGAAATAATTCAGGGCGGCTTCCCCGCTTGCGCGGGGAGGCGCCGTGAAAGGAGATTTTATGAAAAGAAAGACGAAAAACATTCTCGCGCTGCTTGCGCTCACCGCGGCGTTCACCGCTTGTGCAGGGCTCACGGCGTGCGGGGGCGAAAAGCAGCCCGAGGGCGGGTTCTCGGTGGAGGTCACGGGCGCGCCGCACGGCACCGTCACCGCAGACAGAAGCAAGGCGGAAGAGGGGGAGATCGTCACCGTCACCCTCGCGCCCGATGCGGGCTACACGGCAAGTTTCCTCAAGATCAACGGCACGGCATATCCCATTGTCGACAACAGAGTTTCCTTTGCCATGCCCGCGCAGGGCGTGAGCATCACGTGCGCATTCCTCGGCACGCTCGTCACGGAATCTGCGCCCGACGTGTACGCCTTCCGCCTCAACGCCTACCTCAACCGCGTCATGGCAAAGAGCGTGTGGGCGTATGAGTACGGCGAGGAGGCGCTCACCTTCTCCGTCTGGGCGGAGGATCGCGCCGTCAACGAGGAGTTGGACGGCGTGCGAATGTACTTCGGCACGGACGCGAGCGCATACGCGCTGGGCGAACACAACGTGGGGCTCTCCGCGCTGCGCACGGGCGTCACGCGCACCATGAAGGCGGAGGGGAGCGGCTATCTCGACGCAGAGGTGGAGGGGGCTTCCGTCACCGTCGCGCCCTGGGCTGTGGAAGGGGAGGACGTCATCGGCTACAAGGTGACGGCAAGCGTTCCCTATTCGGCGCTCGGCTTCAAGAACAAGACGGCGGCAGAGGGGCACATCACCTGCTATCCCGAATTTATCAACGGCAACGACACCTCGCCCGTGCCCATCACCAAAAAGCTCGATCTGGTGGGCGGGCTCTCCCGTCCCAACGGCTACGCGGTGCTCACGGGCAGGAACAAGGTGGTGCGCAACGCTCGCTTCGGCGAATCTGCCACCTTCGGCGATGGCGGCGGCATCCCCTCGGGCGAATATTGGGAGCTGGAAGGGGACACGAGCAGCACCGCACCCGATCGCAGGGTGGAACTCGTGGGCACGGACGGCAAGGACAACAACCTCATCTTCCGTCACACGGCGGGCTTCACCACGCTGTATGCCGAGGCGACCTTCCGCGTCACGCAGATCTTCGGCAACGAGCGCTGGGGCAAGTTCGGCTTCATGATCTTCGACGGCTCCACCTCGGACGGGCTCTTCCTGTATGCAGACGCCTTTGTGGAGGGCGCCATCGATGCGGACAACATCGTGGGCACCTACCTCGGCTACAACCGCGCAAACGGCGGCTGGCGAAATTGGATGGAGATCCCTGGCTCGGGCGGCAGCTTTGATACGAATAGCCGCACCATCACCTTCAAGCTCGCCTACACGGGCAGCAAAATCTATCTCTACTGCGGCGACGCGCTCGTCTTTTCCATGAGCTACTCGACGTCGAGAGTACCCGTTTTGGGCATACGTTCCTTCAATTATGGTATCGAACTCACCGATTACTACGCGACGAAGGACGCAAACGACGAAAAATATCTCGCCCACGTCCCCGCGCAGGAAAACTATTCGAACGCGCTTGCGCTCACGGGCGGCGGCACGCAGGAGATCACGCAGAATATGACAATGACAAGCCTTACGAGAACGATCGACGCGGCGGCGGGCACGGGCAGCGTGTGGGTGCGCGAGGGCGATCTCGATGCTTCCTCCTACTACGCAGTCCTTGTAAACGGCAAGCCCGTACAAAAGACGCGCACCGTGTACGAGACGGAATTTGTTTCCAGCGCGGTGTATGAGTTCCCGCTGAATAAGGGGGAGAACAAGATCGCCATCGCCTACGTGAACGCGCCCAAAGACACCAAGGTCAAACTGCTTGTAAACGGCACGGACATGACGGGCGGCACCGCCGATTGGGTAAAGGGCGAGAAGGCGCTCACGGCGCAGGTGCCCGAGTACTTCTTCCTCGGCTCCTCCGTCACCTACGGGGCGACCACGGGCGGGCGTTCCTTCGTGGAAGTCGTGGGCGAGACGCTGGGCGCGAAGGTCGTCAAGGAGGCGGTGAGCGGCACCACGCTTGCCAAGGCGGGCGCAAATTCCTATGTGGAACGGCTTGCGAACTTTGAAAAGTCGGCAAAGCCGCAGGCGCTCATCGTGCAGCTTTCCACCAACGACGCAACGCAAAACCTCCCGCTGGGCACGATCGCGGAGGGCAAGGAGCTTGACGGCTTCGACACGACGACCACCATCGGCGCAATGGAGTATATCATCGCCTATGCGCGCGAGACGTGGGGGTGCGACGTGGTGTTCTACACCAACCCGCACTTTGGCAACAACAACTATCTCAAGCTCGTCTCCGCGCTGTACGAATTGCAGCAGAAGTGGGCGTTTGAGATCGTGGACTTCTACTACTGCCGCGATATGCAGTTCGTGTCGGACGCTGCGCTCGGCGGCATGATGAGCGACAGCATCCACCCCAACACGGCGGGCTATCGCTGGATGGGCGAAGTGTTCTCGGCGCGCCTGAGGGCGATGTTCGACGAGGCGCTGATCCTCAAAAATCTGTAAGCACGCCATAAGAGAGAGCGTGAAAGGGGCTTCCCGTGCGGAAGTCCCTTTTTTTGCGAATGGCGCACAATTTTTCCCCGATTTTATCTGAAAATTTTTCAAAAGGGTATTTACTTCTCGCCTTTTTTGCAGTATAATGAAGCAGGAAAAGCATTGCGGGATAGTTCCCCGCCCATTAAGGAGGAAAAATTTATGCAACTCATTCACGAAAGTGCGGGCAAGAAGCTGTACCGCGACGGGGATAAGCTCATCAAGTCCTTTGACGAGAGCTATTCCAAATCGGGCATCCTCAACGAAGCGCTCAACCAGGCGCGCGTTGAAGAGAGCTCCCTCAACATTCCCAAGGTGTTGGGCGTCTCCGTCATCGACGGAAGATGGTCGCTCATCTGGGAGTTCATCGAGGGCGAAACGCTCGAAGAGCTCATGCAAAAGCATCCCGAAAAGGAGGACGAGTACCTCGACTTCTTTGTGGAATTGCAGATCCGCATGAGCAAGGAATCCGTTCCCCTTCTGGGGCACCTGCGCGACAAGATGCACGCCAAGATCTCGCAGAGTTCCTTCCCCGCGACCGTGCGCTACGACCTGCACGTTCGGCTGGACGGGCTGCCCCGCCACAAGAAGCTCTGCCACGGCGACTTCCAGCCCAGCAACGTCATCATCACCAAGGACGGCACGCCGTATATCATCGACTGGTCGCACGCAACGCAGGGCAACGGCTCGGCAGACGCGGCGCGCACCTACCTCATCTTCAAGCTGCAGGGCAAGGACGCGCTTGCAGAAAAGTATCTCAAACTCTTCTGCGCCAAGACGGACACCGCCATTCAGTACGTGCAGCGCGTGCTTCCCATCGTCGCCGCTTCCCAGTCCACCAAGAACAAGCCCGAAGAGGCAGAGTTCCTTGCAAAGTGGGTCAACGTGTGCGATTGGCAGTAACAAGACAATGCAACTTCTCCCCGCGCCCCGTGCGCGGGGATCTTTTTTGTTCGCTTGACAGGGGCGGGCAACTGCGCTATACTCAATAAAAAAAAGGACGCGCCCTCGGCGCAACGCACCATGAACGTGTATCTCGACTACGCGGCGACCACGCCGCTCGACGGGGAAGTGCTCGAAGCCATGCTTCCCTTCTACAAGGACGTATTCGGCAATGCCGATTCGCTGCACGCCTACGGCAGGCGGGCGGCATATTTCGTTGCGGAAGCGCGCGCCGCCATCGCGCACCTTCTGGGCGTACGCGCGGGGGAAGTGTACTTCACCTCGGGCGGCACGGAGGCGGATAATTGGGCGGTGCAGCGGCTGGGCGGGGGAAGCGTTCTGCTCTCCTCCATCGAGCACGCCGCCGCAACGGAGGGGGCGAAGCTGCGCGCGGGCGGGTATCGCCTTCTGCCCGTGGACGAGCAGGGCGCGGCGCGCGTTGCCGGCGCGGAGGAGGCGCTCTCCCGCGGGGGGGTAGGGCTGGTGTGCCTGATGGCGGTCAACAACGAAACGGGGGTGCTGCAGCCCGTGGAGGAGTCGGCACGCCTCGCCCATGCGCACGGCGCGCTGCTCTTTTCCGACTGCGTGCAGGCAGCCTGTACCCAGGATCTGAGCGCGGTGCTGCGCCATGCGGACGCCATCTCCCTCTCCGCGCACAAGCTGTACGGGCCCAAGGGCGTGGGGGCGCTCATCGTCAAGGGAGGCGCGCTCTCCCCCCTCATCGCGGGCGGAGAACAGGAGCGCGGGCTGCGCGGCGGCACCCTCAACGTGGCGGGCGTGTGCGGCTTTGCGGCGGCACTCAAGCGGGCGCAGGAGGGGCGCGCGGCGTTCTGTAAGCATACAGAGGGGCTGCGCGATCGCTTCGAGGCGCAAATTCTTGCAAAAAATGCGGACATGGTGCGCGTGGACGGCGAAAACCGCGCCCCCAACATCAGCCACCTCACCTTCGCGCGCGGCACGGGCTTTGTGCACAAGCTCGACCTTATGGGCGTCGCTTGTTCGAGCGGGGCGGCTTGCTCAGCGCACAGCGCGCTTCCCTCCCACGTCATGCGCGCAATGGGCAGGAGCGAAGAGGAGGCGCTGCGCGGGGTGCGCTTCTCGTTTGGCAAGGAGACGACGCGGGAACAGGTGGACTACGCCGCTCAAGCCGTGCTCACCTGTCTTTCGCAAAATGTGTGAGAGAAAATTTTGCCCACCCATTGACAAAATTCGTCGCATTGTGATATAATAGTGAAAAATGCAACAAGGAGAATGGAAAAAATGAGTAAGAAGACGGCGATCACGCTTGTGCTTGCGGGCGCAATGGCGCTCTCCTGCACCGCCATGTTTGCAGGCTGCGGCGAGAGCTACAGCGAGACCTTCAACGGCGCGCTCTCGGACGAGAGCTATGCGACCACGTCGGAGGCGGCAGAGGAGTTCCTTGCAAACGAGCTGGACGGCGACACCACCACGACAACGCTCGTGGGCTACGAAAAGGTGCGCGACCTCACGGCAGAGGAGATCGCCGCGCTCTCTCTGGGCGACGTCGACGCTGCGACCGTCACGGCGGAAGAGGGCGTCATCCTCTACACG
>CALVTZ010000068.1 GCA_944363255.1 uncultured Clostridia bacterium | reverse complement strand
GACCTTTTCGATCTCCTTGTGCCGCCCGATGACGGGATCGAGCTTGCCCTCGCGCGCCCGATCGGTGAGGTCGATGCCGTATTTGAGCAGCTCCTCGCCAAGCGGGGTGGGCGTCACGTCCGCGCGCTGCCAGCCCGCCGCCGCGCTCTCCTCCTCCGCAGGGCCGATGAGCTCCTCCGTGCGCCGCGTGAGGGCGACGGTGTCGATGCCCATTCCGTCGAGCGCGAGCATGGCGTAACTTTCACTCTTGCCCAAAATGGCGAGCAGCAGGTGCTCGGTGCCCACGAGCGGCTTATACGCCCCCTCCACCATGGAAAATTCGAGCGCGCGCTGGAAGAGCTCCTTGGTACGCGGCGTCAGACCGCGGATGCGCGACTCGTGGTCGATACAGTTCTTGAAAAAGACGAGATAGCGCTTTTCGTTCACGCCCGCCTCTTTGAGCAGCCTGCAAGCCGTACAGTCGGGCACGGCGAGCATCCCGAACATGAGGTGTTCGCTGCCGATGTAGTCCGTGCCGTAGTGGGCTGCCGCCTGCTCTGCACAGGCGATGACTTCATTGAGATGATCGGAAAAACGATTGGAATTCACGCATTCCTCCCCGCCGCAAGCGGCGCATCAATAATATAGCTGCAAGTCAGACAGCGCGTGCACGACGTGCTGCGCGCGGTATTCGTTCTGCCCCTCTTCGGAGAGCGCCTCCCCGCTGAGGCGGTTGATATTGGCAGGGCGCATGGCGACCAGGAGATCGTCCAGCGCGCTCATGCCCGCGTCTCCCCCCTGCTCGCAGCCGAGGATGCCGAGGGCGAGCCCCAGCTTGACGTCTGCCGTGCGCTCGATGAACTCCCGCTCGCTCAACACGCAGCAGTTGCTCAACACGCCCAGCGCGCGGCGCAGCTTGTCGCACAGCGCCATGCCCCCTTCCACCTTCATGCGTTCGCGCTCGCGGATCTCCATCTCCGTCATGGTGGAGACGGCGCGCTCGACGAGTTCGAGGATCTCCTCTTCGGATAGCCCCAGCGTCATCTCGTTGCTCACCTGAAAGAGGTCGCCCTCCGTGCCGCTCCCCTCGCCGTACGCCCCGCGCACGGTGAGTCCGCTCCTTGTGAGGTCGGCGGCGACGCGGCGCATGATGCCCCGCCTGGAGACGGCGGGCAAAAAGAGCATGACGGAGGCGCGCAGCCCCGTGCCCAAATTGGTGGGACAGGCGGTGAGATAGCCGAAGTCCTCGTCAAAGGCGAAGGGAATGGAATCGGCGATCGCCTCGTCGATGCCCACGACGCGTTCGTACGCCTTGGCAAGGTCGAACCCCTTCATAAAGTACTGCTCGCGAATGTGATCCTCTTCGTTGATCATCACGGAGATGATCTCGTCCTCGGAGACGAGGGCGGCGGAGACGGCGCGGTTCAGGATGAGCTCGCGCGAGATGAGGTTGCGCTCCTTGAGGAAGGCGGCAGCCTCGTCCGAAAGCCCCTTCATGCGGTAGAGCACGAAGTTGTCCACGCGGCTGAGTTCGGCGGCGATGAGCCCCGTGATCTCCTCTGCCATCTCCTCTGCGTGCGAGCTCTTCATGAGCAGGTTGGGAAAGGGATAGTCCTTGAAATTGCGAGCGAGGCGGATGCGCGTAGAGACGGCAACCGATTCAAACGTTTGAATGACGCTGCCCCTCATTCCTCTTCCTCCTCGTTGAGTTTTTGATTGATGCGGTCGAGCTCCTCCTGAATGGAGAGGACGAGCGCGTGCTGCCCCTCCGCCGCCGCCTCGTCCAGCTTGGCGAGCAGGACGTCGCGTTCGCGCACGAGCGTGCGCACGAAGTCGTACTTCTCCTCCGCATTCGACGTGGGGCGCTTGCCCACGTGCCGCACCTCCCATTGGATATAGCGCACGGTGGGCGTGAGCTCTTCGCGGAAGGTGGCGTAACAGTCGGCACAGCCCAGCAGCCCCGTCTTGCGGTAGTCAGACAGCCGCGTGCCGCAGTTGGGACACGCCTTGCTCTTTTTGATGCCCGTGTTCCCCAAAAACTGCGTAAAAAAATCGCCCTCGTCCCGCTCGGGATAAAGCCGCTTATAGCACTCGGGGCAGAGGACGAGCTCCACCTTCTTCCCCTCGCGCAACTTCACGTAATTTCGGGCTGAATTTTTGCCGCAGTTGCTGCAGAGCATTTCTTCTCCTTCTCCGCGCCCCGCTTTGCGGCGGCGCTTCATAGAGTATTATATTCGATGAACGAAGAATTGTCAATCCCCGCACAATTCAAAGCGATATTTTGCGCGCACGTCGGGATACTTTTCGCCGTCAACGGGCGAGAGGAACATGGCAAGCGGGCGCACCCACAGCCCGCCCTCGCCGTAGAGGGCGCGGTAGACGACCATCTCCTCCCCCGTCTCGCTGTCGCGGGCGAGCGCTTCCACGCGATATAAATTGCCCTTGAAGTGGCGGTACACCCCGCCGATGACGAGCTCCCTCACCCCTGCACCTTTTCGGGAAAGCGCGCCGCGAGGTACTCGTATGCGCCCTTCGCCGCGGGATAGCGGCAGTCTCCGTACAGGCAGCGAATGAGCAGCACGGGTTCGTCCTCCGCGTCCTCGTGCGCAAAGGAGAGGATCTCCTCCCATTTGAGGAAGGAGCGCTTCGTCCTGCCACTGTCCGCATAGTACAGCCCGCCGTCGTAGGCGGCGAGCACCCCCTTGCCGCGCAGGAAGGACACCGTCGCCCGCCCCACGATGAACAGCCCGCCCACCGCGAGGATGGCGCCCAGCGCGATCTCCCAGAAGATGGCAACGAGCACACCGCCCACGATGAGCGCGCCGCCCAGCCCGCCCAGAACGAGCGCGTTTCTGCGCTTGGTGCGGTTTGGAAGGAAGAACTTCCGCTCGGCGCGAAAGCGCACGTCCTGCTTGCGCGTGCCCCGCTCGGGTGCTTCGCCCAGGAGGGTGAGCCCGTGCGCTTCGAGGCAGCGGTACAGCCGCTCCTTGCCGTCCGTCTCCACCAGGGCGGGGGAATCGCTCTTTCTCGCGCGCCCCTCCTTTGCAAGATAGGCGACGGGGATCTCGATGACCACGCTCAAATGCCCGCGCTCGCGCGGACGGGTGCGCACGCACACGGAGAAGAAGCGCATCTCCTTGTAGGGAACGTGGATGCGCTCACGATGGACGTTCGCCTCATCGTGAATGACGATCTCCTCCTTTTCGAAGGTCATGAGGGTGCCGTCGCCCACGAAGAAGCTGTTTACGCCGTCCTTGAGTTCGCGCAGGTCGCTCTCGCGCGCCTGCGCCGTCACCGTGCTTCTTGCGACGAGGAACGCCGCGCCCGCAAAGAGCAGCGCGCCCCCCGTGAATGCGCCCGCAAGAATGTAGAGCAGCGTCTCCGCATTCTCGCGCACCGCGATCATGATGGCGACGACGAGCAGCCCGATGAGCGCGGCGATGGCGACGCCCGCAAACAAAAAGGTGAGCGCCTGTAAAAATTTCCTCGTGCGCGTGCTCGAAGCGAGCGTGCGATCGCCGGGATATTCAAAGTATTCCTTTTGCATGAGTAACCTCCCGCAGAAAAAAGCAAAACGCGCCGAACGGAGCGGCGCGCATCGTTACGATTTGAAAAAGCGCACCTTCTTCCACCACACGAAAAAGAAGAGTGCCAGAACTTGCAGCGGAATGCCGATGAGGAAGATGAGCCAGATGTCCTGCCCGAAGGCATACGCCGTGAGATAGCAGCAGGCGAGCGCCGTCCAGATGAGAGTGGAGACGGAGAAAATGCGCACCAGCTTGTACCGCCACACGCAGGCAAACACGAGCACGACGACGGCGGAGACGGGCACCGCGTACACGAAAGACAGCCACGTCCAGTCAAGTTCGGGTGCAAGGATGCGGATGAGCACGAAACAGACGACGGCGATGAGCCAGCACAGCCCCACCGAACAGCAGATGATGATGAGGCGGCGCAGCTTGCGCGTCGTCTTGGGCAGCACCTTGTTTTCGCGGTGTTCCTTGACGAGATCGTCGAGGGAGACGCCGAACAGCTCGGACAGTTGCATGAGCACGTTGATATCCGGCGTGCCGTTGCCCTGTTCCCACTTGGAGACGGACTTATCCGAATAGTTCAGCTTTTCCGCAAGTTCCAGCTGCGTCATGTTCGCCATCTTGCGCAGGCGCGTGATATTTTTACCAATGGTTATCGCGAGACGCTCTTCTTCCATGCCCCCATTATAGCCCATTTTTCGCCCAAAGTCAATGCTTCTACTGTGAGTAGAGGGTGAATTTTTCACTCTACTCACAAAAACGCGCAGGTAGAGCGCAAAACGCGAAGAGTAGGTTGAAAGATATTGCCGCGCATAGTACAATAAAAGCACAAAAAACGCAGGAACGCGCAGTGGTCCCAGCCGCTGCGTCTTCACAACATTCTCCATTGAATAAAGGGCGCTGCCGTGGCAGCGCCCTTTATGCTTGTTCAGCAGTACATTCCGCCGTTTACGGGGAGCACTGCCCCCGTGATATACTCGTTTTGGATGAGCGCGAGCACGGCGGCGGCGACTTCCTCCGCCCGCCCCTCCCGCGCAAGCGGGATCTCCTCGCAGATGGCGGCGCGCTCCTCCTTGGTGAAGCAGTCGTTCATGGGCGTTGCGATCATGCCGGGGCACACGCAGTTCACGGTGATGTGCGCGGAGGCGAGCTCCTTTGCAAGCGCCTTGGAAAAGGCGATGACCGCCCCCTTGGACGCGGAGTACACGCTCTCGCAGCTTGCGCCCGTCTGCCCCCAAACAGAGCTGACGTTGACGATGGCGCCCCCGCCGCGGGCGAGCAGCTTTTTGACGGCGTACTTGCAGGCGAGGAACACCCCCCCTGCGTTCACTCCCATCACCTCTTCCCATGCCTCCATGCTCACGTCCTGCACCTGCGCAAAGTGGGAGATGCCCGCGTTGTTGACGAGCACGTCGAGCGCGGGCAGAGCGGCGATGAGCGCGCGCATCCCTTCCTCGTCGCGCACATCCACCCGTTCAAAGTGCACGAAGGGAAGCGTTTTTTGCGCCGCCTGCGCCCCCGCCTCGTCGCGCGAATAGGTCGCCGTGACGCAGTAGCCCGCATCCGAAAGCGCCCTGCACACCGCCAGCCCGATGCCGCGGGTGCCGCCCGTTACGAGTGCGTACTTCATGCCTTGTCTGCGAGCTCGATGACCATCTGCGCCACTTCGTCGCAGGTGAGCCCGTCCGTATCGATGGTGAAGTCGGCAACGTGTTCATACACGGGCGTGCGCTCCTTGAGCAGGTCTTTGAGCGTCTCCACCATCTTGCCCGTATTTTTGAGCATGGGGCGCGTCTCGTCCGCGCGCACGCGCTTGACGAGCGTTTCGTGCGAGGCGCGCAGGAAGAAGATCTTGCCCTTCTTTTTGAGCATTTCGGTATTCTCCGGCTTGAGCACCAGCCCGCCGCCCGTGGAGATGACGAGCCCGTCCACCTCCGAAAGTTCGCGCACCACGTCCGTCTCCAGCGCGCGGAAGTGCGCCTCGCCGTAGTACTCGAAGATGTCCGAGATCCTGCCGTGGCGATCGCTGATGACGATGTCCGTATCAAACCAGCGCCGCCCCGTGAGTTCTGCAATTCTGATGCCGACGGTGGACTTGCCCACCCCCATCATGCCGCAAAGTACGATATTCATAACCAAAAACTCTCCAATGCAAGACGATAACTATGTTTTCCGAAGCCGAGGATCTCCCCTCTGCACACTTCGGTGAGTACAGATCTTTCGCGGAAGCTCTCGCGCGCGTGCACGTTGGAAATATGCACTTCGACGACGGGCACCGTGATCGCGGCGATGGCGTCGCGCAGCGCATAGGAATAGTGCGTGAACGCGCCCGCATTCAACACGATTCCGTCGTACACGCCCTGCGCCGCCTGGATGCGATCGCACAGCGCGCCCTCGTAGTTGCTTTGAAAGAACTCCACTTCGTGCCCGTGCTCGCGCACGAACGCCTCCAGCTCGCGGTTGATCTCCTCCAGCGTCTCGCCGCCGTAGACAGATTTCTCCCGCCTGCCCGTGAGGTTGAGATTGACTCCGTTGAGCACCAAAAATTTCATCTTGCTTCCTCCCTGTATGCTTCAAACAGCCGCTTTGCCTCGTCTGCGCGCGGCGTCTTTCCAAGATAGATGCAGTCCGCCATGTATGCCTGATAGAAGAGCATACTCTCGCCGTTCACCGTGGGCTTATTGAGCGCGGCGGCGAGCTCGAGAAAGCGCGACTGCTTTGGTTCGTAGATGAGATCGACCACCTCCCCCGCAAGCGAAAGCAGCCGTTCGTCCACGGGCGCTGCTGCCTCGCCCGCAGTGCGCACGGAGGGCGTTTGCCCCACCGTGTTGTGCATCCCGATGCCCGTGCAGTTGATGATGACGTCGAAGGGCGCAAGCACGACTTCCTCGAGTGCGACCGCGCCCGCAAACTCCCCGCACACCGCTGCAAGCCGCTGCCTGTCGCGCTCGTACACGAACACTTGCGCGCCCGCGTCCAAGAGCTTTTTGATGCAGCTCCTGCCTGCGCCGCCCGCGCCGAGCACGAGCACCCGCCTTCCCGCAACGGCAACGCCCGCGTTCTCCAACATGAGCAGAAAGCCGAAGCCATCCGTGTTGTACCCCGCGCGCTCGCCCGTGAGCACGGTGTTCACCGCGCCGAACGCGGGAGCGTCCCCCCGCAGTTCGCGAAGGAAGGGAATGATGTCCGCCTTGAAGGGAATGGTGACGTTGAAGGCGTCATACTTTGAAAAGAGCGCCTCCGCCCGCGCGGAAAACTCCTGCGGGGGAATGGAGATCGCCTCGTAGCTGCACTCCGCCCCCAGCCGACGCAGAATAAAGGTGTGCATGGCGGGGCTGAGCGATTTGGATACGTCCTTTCCGATAACGGCAAGTTTCATTTGAGTTCTCCTCCGATGAGCATGAGCTCGCGCGCGTACACCTCGTCGGGCAGCGCGAGCAGCGCATATTCGCCCTTGCGCACGGGAACGGTCATGACGACCTCCCCCCTTGCGACGTTCTTCTTATCCAGCTTGGCGCGCTCCGCCGCCACCGCAGCGTCGGGAAGGGCGGGCAGTTCGCCCAGCGCGGCGCGGGCAAGCGTTTGCAGCGCGGCGAGATATTCCCCGTCGCAGTCGAGATGGCGCAGCGCGAAGCGCGCCTCGTACAAGATGCCGATGAGCACGTACTCCCCGTGCGAGAGCGCGCCGTGTGCAAGCTCAAAGGCGTGCCCCGTGGTGTGCCCGAGGTTCAAACACTTTCGCAGCCCCTGTTCGCGGGGATCCTTTTGTACCACGTCCGCCTTGAATGCGATATTCAGCGGCACGATGTCGCTTAAAAATGCGAGGTCGAAGAGCTTGTCGCGGTTTTCCCACAGCCGATCGAAGAGGGGCGCGGAGAGCGCCGCGTGTTTGACGATCTCCCCCAGCCCGCAGCGGATCTCGCGCGGGGGAAGCGTCTTTAAGAAGGCGCCGTCCACGAGCACCGTGCTCGGCTGCTTGAACGCGCCCACCAAATTCTTTACGCCCGAAAAGTCCACGGCGGTCTTCCCCCCCACGGAGGAATCCACCTGGGAGAGCAGCGTTGTGGGGATCTGCACGCAGTCGATGCCGCGCATATACAGCGCGGCGGCGAGCCCGCCGATGTCCCCCACCACGCCCCCGCCGATGCAGGCGAGGCGCGCGCGGCGGGTGAGTCCCGCCTGCGCCATGGCAGAGAGCAGCTCGCACAGGGTGTGCATCGTCTTGTGCTCCTCCCCCGCGGGCATCACGTGCCCGGGCACGCCCGCCAAGTGGCGGGCAAGCGCCCGCTTCTGCCGCGCATATACGGTCGAAGAGGCACAGATGA
>CALVTZ010000067.1 GCA_944363255.1 uncultured Clostridia bacterium | reverse complement strand
CATCTCGGCGGCGAGCTTGGAAAGGCGCGCCTCCGTATAACGCATTGCCGCCGCGCCGTCGCCGTCCACCGAGCCGAAGTTGCCGTGCCCGTCTACGAGGGGGAAGTTGATGGAGAAGTCCTGCGCAAGACGCACGAGCGCGTCATACACCGAACTGTCGCCATGCGGGTGAAATTTACCCAGCACGTCGCCCACGATACGGGCGCACTTGCGGTAGTCCTTGTCGTTGTACAGCCCCATCTCGTGCATGGAGTACAGGATGCGGCGGTGCACGGGCTTCAAGCCGTCGCGCACATCGGGAATGGCGCGGGATTTGTTGACTGCCATCGCATAGGCGATGAAGGAACGCTTGAGTTCGTCGTCCACTTCAACGTCGAGGATCTTGGTCATCTCCAGCGTCTTTTTGAATTCTTCGGTCAGCTCGGGACTCGTTTCTCTCTTTGCCATAATTACCTTCTCATTTTCACGTATTCTTGCTTGCCGAGGCGCTTACACGTCGAGATCTTTGACGAGCGTTGCATTCTCTGCAATAAATTGGCGGCGCAGTGCGGGGCTCTCGCCCATGAGGATGGAGAACATTTTGTCCGCCTCCACCGCGTCCTTGATGCTCACCTTGACGAGGGTGCGCGTGGCGGGGTTCATGGTGGTGTCCCAGAGCTGCTCTGTACTCATTTCGCCCAAGCCCTTGTAGCGCTGATAGGTGACCTTGTTGTTGTTTGCCGCGTCGTAGGCTGCCTTCTCCTCCTCCGAATACAGGTACACGTCCTCCTTGCCCTTTACGCTCGCCTTATACAGGGGGGGCATGGCGGAATACACGTGCCCGTGCTCGATGAGCGGGCGCATATAGCGGAAGAGGAAGGTGAGCAGCAGAATGCGGATGTGCGCGCCGTCGACGTCGGCATCCGTCATGGAGATGATGCGGTCATAGCGCAGCTTGCTCTCGTCGAAGTCGTCCAGAATGCCGCAGCCGAAGGCGGTGATCATCGCCTTGATCTCCGCGTTTTCCAAGACGCGGTTGAGGCGCACCTTTTCCACATTTAAGATCTTGCCGCGCAGGGGCAGGATGGCCTGGAACCTGCGGTCGCGTCCCGACTTTGCCGTACCGCCTGCGGAGTCGCCCTCGACGATATAGATCTCGCACAGCTCGGGGCGGCGATCGGAACAGTCGGCAAGTTTGCCGGGCAGAGCGTTGGATTCGAGCGCGCCCTTTCTGCGCGTGAGTTCGCGGGCGGAACGGGCGGCGTCGCGCGCCTTCTGCGCCGTGATGCAGCGCAGCACCAGCTCGCGCGCCTCGGCGGGGTGTTCCTCGATATAGGTGCCAAAGCGCTCGGCAACGCACTTGCTCACGAAGGTGCGAATGAAGGAGTTGTTGAGCTTATCCTTGGTCTGCGATTCGAACTGCGCGTTCTCCAGCTTGACGGAGACGACGGCGGTGATGCCCTCGCGCACGTCCTCGCCCGTGAGACGGTCGCTCTCCTTTAAGATATTCAGCTTTCTGCCCGCGTCGTTGATGACCTTGGTGAGCGCGAGCTTCAGGCCCTCGACGTGCGTGCCGCCGTCGATGGTGTTTACGTTGTTGGCGTACGAGTAGATGACCTCGTTGTAGCTCTCGTTGTATTGCAGCGCGATCTCGCACACCGTGCTGCCCTCCTGCTCCTCGAAGTAGAGCGGTTCGGAAAAGAGCGTCTCGTTGCCGCGGTTGATCTCCTCCACCAGCTCGCGGATGCCCCCTTCGTACAGGAAGGTGTCGCTGCGCTCCTTGCCCGCACGCTTATCGGTGAGGGAGATGGTGAGCCCCTTGTTGAGGAAGGCGAGCTCCTTGAGGCGCACGCGCAGGGTGTCGTACTTAAAGACGATGGTCTCGAAGATCTCCGCGTCGGGGAAGAAGGTGACCTTGGTGCCCGTCTTTTGCGTGTCGCCGATAACGGCGAGCGCGCGCTGGGGCACGCCGCGGTTGTACACCTGCTTGTAGATGTGCCCGTTCTGGTACACTTCCGCCTCCAACCACTCGGAGAGCGCGTTTACCGCCTTCACGCCCACGCCGTGCAGCCCCGAGGAGACCTTATAGCCCGAATCTCCCCCGAACTTGCCGCCCGCATTCACCTTGGTGAACACGACTTCCACCGTGGAGACGCCCTCCTTGGGGTGGATGGCGGTGGGAATGCCGCGCCCGTTGTCCTCCACCGTGCACGAGCCGTCCTCATTCACGGTGACGTCCACGCGGTCGCAATAGCCCGCGAGCGCCTCGTCGATGGAGTTGTCCACCACCTCGCTCACGAGGTGATGCAAGCCCTTTTCGTCCGTCGAGCTGATGTACATACCGGGGCGCTTGCGGATATGCTCCAGCCCGTCGAGCACCTGGATCTGTTCGGCGCCGTAGACGCCCTCTACCTTTTCACTCATTTTAACTCCCTGCGGAAATTTCCGCGCTCTTGTTCTCGTTTTTTCGCGCACGCGCGTACGCGCATACAACAGTATTATAGCATACGGCGAACGAAAAGTACAGCGAATGTGCGCGGGAAACACAAACTTTTTTGCGTGGACAACGAAAAAGGCGCGTAATTTGGCTTACGCGCCCTTTGTATGCTTGTATCGTGTGGGGATACGGCAGTCCCCTGTTTGCGTTTGCAGCGCAAATGCGCCCGCGCTCTATTCGGAAAAGATCTCCCGTGCGAGCGCGCGCACCTCCTCCACGCTGCCCGCGGAAAAGAGCCGCCGCTTGTACTCCGCCGCGCCCTTCTTCCCCTTGCAGTAAAAGGCAGCCATCTTGCGCATGAACACCACCGCAAAGCGCGCGCCCAAATAGCGCTCCGTCTCCTCCAGCTGGCGCAGGAACATGGGCAGCATGGCGATCTCCTCCGCCCCCGTCAGCTCTGCAAACACCTGCGGGCGGAAGAGGGCGGCACGCGCCACCATCACGCCGTCCGCGCCCGTGCGCGCCATCATTCTGTCCAAATCCTCCCCGTTCCACACCCCGCCGTTTGCGATGACGGGAATGCGCACCGCCTGCTTTGCCGCGGCGATCTCCTCAAAGTGCGGCTGCCCCGCATACACCTTCTCGCGCGAACGCCCGTGCACGGTGATCATGCACGCGCCCGCCCCCTCGCACAGCCTGGCGAACTCCGCGGCGACGGGCTTTGCCTCCTCCACGCCGATGCGGAACTTGACGGAGATGCGCTTGCCGCTCTTCACGCAGGCGGAGATGACCTTCTCTGCGAGCGGAAAATTTTCGAGCAGGGCGCTGCCCTCGCCGTTCTTCACGATCTTGGGCATGGGACAGCCCATATTGATGTCGACAAGGTCGAAGGGCGCGAGCGCCTCGCTCTCGCACGCCGCGCGCATGATGGCGGGATCGCACCCGAAGATCTGCGCCGCCTTGGGGGACTCCTCCCCGCACAGCAGCAGCTTTCTCGTCTCCTCGCTGCCGTACATCAGCCCCTTGCAGCTCACCATCTCCGTGAAGGTGAGCCCCGCACCCATGTCCGAGCAGATGCGGCGGAAGGGGTAGTTGGTGTACCCCGCGAGCGGGGCGAGAAAGACGTTGTTCGGGCATACCATGCCCGCGATATTCAAATTATGTACGTTGCTTGACGCGGACATGGTACCCCCGTTTCTCCTCTTCGGTGAGCGTGAGCACGTCCTTGCCGTCTGCAAGCACCAGCCCCTCCCACGCGGTGTATTCCGCCTGAATGCGCTTTGCGGTGTCGAGCAAGCTCATCTCCGCCTCCACGCCCAAACTGCGCGCCATGCGGCAGAGCGCAAAGAGCGCCTCGCCCATGCACGCCGAACGCGCCTCCTTGTCCGCCGCCGCCAAAAGGCCCTTGAGCGCCGCTTGCAGCGCGGACTCCGCCTCGCCCTCGGCGCACGTCCAGCCCCCCTTTTCCACCCGCTTTGCGATCTTCTGCGCGCGCAGCAGCGCGGGGAAGCAGGCGGGCACGTCGTTGACGGAGGCGGAGAAGGTGTCCTGATGCTTCTCCTTCATCTTGTTCTTGTCCCACACGGAGAGCGCGCCGCCCTCCCCCTCTGCCCTGTCCTGCCCAAAGACGTGGGTGTGGCGGTCGATGAGTTTGCGGCACAGCTCGGTGAGCACGTCCCCCACCGTGAAGTTGCCCCGCTCCTCCTCGATGAGGGTGTGGAACGCCGCCTGCATGATGACGTCCCCCGCCTCCTCCTGCATGCCCGCCTCGTCGCCGCGGTCGATGGCGTCCACCAGCTCGTATGCCTCCTCGATGGCGTTGATGCGAATGGACTCATGCGTCTGCACCCTGTCCCACGGGCAGCCGTCCGGGGCGCGCAGCCGCTTTAATACGGCGATGAGGTCGTCAAAGTCAAAGCGCTGTTTTTCGAGCAAGTCCTCTTCGGGAAGGACGAGCGCGCAGCCCGCGCCGTAATCGCTCTGTCTGTCGAGTTCGTACAGCGGAATGGAACGCACCTCCTCCCCGTTCAAAAAGAGGGCGGGCGCCTCGTCGCCGAAGCGCTCCACGAGGGCGAGTTTGACATCCCCCGCAAGCGCCCTGTCGTCCAGATCGTACACGACGAGGGGAAGCGTGCACACCCTTCCCTCCACTTCGTAGGCGGAGCACGCCGTGTACGCCCCGCACAGTCCCGCGCGGGCAGCCACCTTTTCCGCCTTGGAGACGCCGTCGATGACGACGACGTCCTCCCGCTGCATGAGGATGCGCGCCGCCCTGTCCTCGCTCACGCCGCCGTCCACGCAGTAGCAGAGGTGAACGCCCTTCGCGCGGGCGAGCACTTCCTTTGCGAGATTTTTGGCGAGCGTATCGAAGTTGCGGCTGCGCCTGTACACCGCGGAGCAGTCCTCAAACGGGACGCCCGCTTCCACTAAACTTTGCGCGGAGGGAAGCTGCCCGTTTCGCACAAGCACTTTGTCCGCGCCCTTCACCGCCTCCAAGCCGCGCATCGTCAGCTCGCCGCACTTCGTCCCCAGGCTTACAATGGTGATCATGACCGTTCGACCTCTTTTTCTCTTTTTTAACAGTATAAAACAAATCGACGAAAAAAGCAACCGGATAGCACGCACCCGAGGCGATCGCCGCGCCCACGATGGAGAGGGCGGGGTCAGGCACGAGCAGCCATTGCAGCAGGAATTTGACGAGCACGCCCGCAAGAATGCCCAAGATGGCGCACTTCGCCCGCCCCAGCCCCGCAAGACAGGCGGCGAGCGTATCCACCCCCGCAAGGCAGGCGGAAGAGAGGGCGAGCAGCCGCACCAGCCGCACGAGCACCCGCCCGTCCTCCGCGCTCAGATGCGGGTACAGCACCCCCACCGCGGGGCGCGCGAACAGGAGCAGGAGCGCCGCACAGGGCAGGGCGAGCAGCAGCGTGAAAAGAAGGGCGCGCAGCGCGAGCTTTTGCCCCGAAGCCATGTCCCCCTGCGCCCGCGCCCGTGAGACGGCGGGCACGCTCGCCGCAGCCAGCCCGTAGGAGAGGGAAGCGGGCAGGTTGACGAGGGCGGAAGCGCTTCCCGAGAGCAGCCCGTAGAGGGCAACGGAGCGCCGCGTGTGGCGGGCGAGCAGGCGCACCACGACGATGCTGTCCACCATGCCCGAAAGGGGCAGGAGGGCGGAGGAGACCATCACGGGCAGGGCGGAGAGAAAGACGCTCGTGCCCGTCACCCGCCGCACGGCAAGCGTTTTGCGCACGGGCGCGCCGTGCGCGCGCACAGCGAGCAGGAGGAGGGCGAACGCCTCCGAACAGGAGACGGCGACAAGGGCGTACGTTGCCGCCTGCGCGGGCGAGGACGCCCCACTGCACAGCAGCAGCCCCATGCCCGCCTTGACGAGCTGTTCTGCGACCTCGGAGGCGGCGGTGGGCACCATGTCGCACTTCCCCTGGAAATAGCCGCGCAGCAGCGCGACGAGCGCCACGAAAAAGACGGCGGGCGCAAGCGCGAGATAGCAGGAGAGCAGCGCCCCTTCCCCCTGCAGCGAGCTCATGACGGGGGCGAGCAGACACATGAGTAAACTGCCCGCCCCGCCCAACAGCGCAAAGAGCGGGAGCGCCGCCCGAAGTGCCCCGCCCCCTTCCCCGCGCAAAATTGTTTCACGGGCAACAATGCGCGAAAACGCGGCGGGCACGCCCGCCGAAGTGAAGGTGATGAGGGCGATAAAGAGCGGGTACGCCATCTGATACAGCCCCGCCCCGTACGCGCCCAAAAGCCCCGCGAGGGGGATGCGATACACCGCGCCGATCCCCTTCGCCGCAAGGCTGCCAAGGGAGAGCACCGCCGCGCTCTTGAGGTAACTTTTCTCTCTCATTATGTAGCGCAGTTCCCTGCGCCCCTTTGATTGCCCGCCGCCGCGACTTTGCCCGCCCCTTCATTCGAATTGGCTGGCGATGATATTCGCCGTCAGCCGCGCAAGTCCCACAGCGCCCTCGTCGAGCAGCGCGCCCGCCTCGAAGGAGAGCAGCACGACCGCCCCCAGACAGTCGCCGCGCGCCACCACGGGCACGATGAGCTGGGCGGTGACGCCCTCCTCTCCCGCGATGGAAAAAACGTCTCCCCCGTCCGCCTTCGCAGCGAGATAACTGCGCCGCGCCGTGATGAGTTCGGTCATCTTTTCCGTAACCGTTTTGCCAAGTAAGGCCCTTCGCCCCTGCCCGCTCGCGGCGAGCACCATGTCCGTATCGCACACCGCGGCGAGGTATCCGCTCTGTTCGCTCAGCGATTTCGCCGTCCCCTCCGCAAAGCGTTCGATGGAGGCGATGGGCGAATATTTTTTGAGCATGAGCTCGTCGCGGTCGGTGAACAGTTCCAAAGGATCCCCCTCGCGAATGCGCAGCGTGCGCCTGATCTCCTTGGGTATGACCACCCGCCCCAGCTCGTCGATGCGCCTTACGATCCCCGTTGCCTTCATAATCACTCCTCCGTATACTGTCATTATGCGAAGCGGGAAGATTTCTATGCAAAAGCGCGCGTTTGCAAAAGAAGGGCGCGCCGCACAACGCGCGACGCGCTCAATTTCTTTGACAGGAGCGGGCAAAGATGATATACTTCATTTTGTCATCGGCTGCGCGCAGCGCAAAGGAGGGAGTATGCTCACTCTGCCCAAGTGGTCAGACGGCAGGAACTACGTCATCGACCTACTTAAGATCGTAAGTTGTTTTTTTGTGTTCCGCATCCACATGGGCGCGGTGTCGCCCTATACGCCCTTCGTGCTGTTTGCCGTACCCATTTTTGTCTTTTTGACGGGCTACAACTACACGGGCCACTGCGCCCGCAGGGAGATCGGGCTGCGCGGCTGGTTTGCTCCGCGCAATCTGCTGCGCATGGCGGCACGGCTGTATCTGCCCTATCTGGTATTCGCCCTCTGTCAGCTCATCCTCATCTTTGCGCTCGGGGCTGACTATCCCATTGGCAACGTCATCCTCAGCTTTTTCGTCGGCGGGTATGGTCCGGGCAATTACTATCTGCTGCTCATGCTCCAAATCATCCTCGTCTTTCCGCTGCTGCTGTTTTGTACGCGCAAACGACCGCGCGTCACGCTCGTCTGTACGCTCCTCTTCTATGCCGCCTACCACCTGTTCATGAACTACGTCCTCCCCGGTCACCCGGGCGACGTCACCTCTGTGGGCGGTGCGATCAACAAGTGGGGCGTGCTGCGCTGGATCTTCCTTCTGGAATGCGGAATTTACCTCTATGTGCGTCGGGACGCGGTGCGCTGGTGGCACCTTGCGCCGCTCATCGCCATCGACGCCACGGCATACATTCTTGAAGTCATCGGCGGACTGCGCGCCTGGTACTCGCGTGGCATCCCCTATCACTTTGCCGTCATCGGCATCGTCGGGCTGTGCTTAAAGTACCTCAGCCCCCTCTCCTT
>CALVTZ010000066.1 GCA_944363255.1 uncultured Clostridia bacterium | reverse complement strand
CCTCAACCTGTGCGAGGCGTTCCACCGCGCCGTGGACGAACCGCTCGACGAGCTCGATCCCACCTTCGGCGCACCCTACACCCTCAACTGCTCTTCGCCGGGGCTGGATCGCCCCTTCAGGACGGAGCGCGACTTTGCCCGTCACATGGGCGAGGCGGTGGAGGTGCATCTCTACGAGAAGTTGGACGGCAAGAAGTATTACGAGGGTACGCTGCTCTCCTTCGACGGAGAGACGTTCACCATTCAGACCAAGGAGGGGGAGCGCGCCTTTTCGCTGAAAAAGACGGCGAAGGTGTGCCTTCTCATCGAAGTATAAGAAAGCATTGGCTTTGCGGAGCCGAAGGAGATAAACTATGAACAAGGTAAAAAAGCACGCCGGATCTACGGCAGCCGAGGACGCGAAGGAGTTCTCCGCCGCCCTTGCCGAGCTGGAGCGCGAAAAGGGCATCGGGGAGGCTGACTTCCTCCGTGCACTTGCGGACGCACTCTCTTCCGCCTATAAAAAGCAGTCGTTCGGCGAGACGGGCGAAGTGGAGGTCAAGTTCGATCCCGAGCTCAACTCCATCCGCTTCTTCCTCAAAAACACCGTCGTAGACAACGAGGAAGCGGGCGACGGCGAGATCTTGCTCAAGGACGCCGTCACCATCAAGCCGGACGTTCAGGTGGGCGACGTGCTCGTGGAGGAGTTCGTTCCCAAGAACTTCTCGCGCATCGCGGCGCAAACCGCAAGGCAGGTCATTCTGCAAAAGATCCACGAGAGCGAGCGCGACAACACCCTCTCCGAGTTCTCGGAAAAAGAGGGCGAGCTCATGAGCGGGCTCGTGCGCAAAGTGGATATGAAAAACGTATATATCGAGCTGGGCAAGGGGCAGATCGAGGGGCTCATGCTCCCGCAGGATCAGGTCCCCGGCGAGCGCTATCAGGCGGGCGACCGCATCCGCGTGTTCGTCAAGCGCGTGAAGAGCGGCAGCCGCAATACGCAGGTGCTCGTCTCCCGTTCCGCGCCCGGGCTCGTAAAGCGCCTCTTCGAAGAGGAAGTGCCCGAGATCAAGCAGGGGCTCGTCACCATCAAGTCCATCTCCCGTGAACCGGGACACAGGACCAAGATGGCGATCGCCTCCGAAGATCCCCGCATCGACGCAGTGGGCGCGTGCGTGGGCAACAAGGGCGCGCGCGTCAACGCCGTCGTGCAGGAGCTGGGCGGCGAGAAGATCGACATCGTGCTCTGGAGCGAGAACCCGCTCGAATTTATCGCAAAGGCGCTCTCGCCTGCGACCGTCGTGTCCGTCACGCAGCTGGATGAAAAGTCCGCCGTCGCCGTCGTGCCCGACGACAAGCTCTCGCTCGCCATCGGCAGAGACGGGCAGAACGCCCGCCTTGCGGCGCGCCTCACGGGGTGGAAGATCGACGTGAAGAGCGAGTCCGCGGCAGAGAAGCTCAACCTCGACGCCTACGGCGCAAACGAGACGGAGCAGGAGCAAGAGGAAGTGCCCTCGGAGGAATAAATGCCCAAGGAAAAGAAGATCCCGCTGCGCACGTGCATTGCGTGCAGGGAGGAAAAACCCAAAAAGGAGATGCTCCGCGTCGTCAAAAATGCGGCGGGGGAGATGAATCTTGACTTTTCGGGCAAGCTCCCGGGGCGGGGCGCTTACATCTGCAACAGCGAGGCGTGCGTAAAAAAGTTGGGGAAATACAAGCTCCTCAACAAGGCGTTCTCCGCGGACGTTCCCGCAGAGATCTACGCGCGCATCGAGGAGGAATTTCTTGGATCGAAATAAGTGCGCAGCGTACTTCGGATTCGCAAAGCGGGCGCGCAAGCTCACCATCGGGCTGAACGCGACTGCAAGCGCAAAGCGCGTGTTTTTGCTCGCGCAGGACAGCGCGGCGTCCGAGGGCAGCAAGAGAGAGATCGCGTCGCTGCAAAAGAGGTTCGCCTGTCCGCTCGTGGAGGTTCGCGAGCTGGGCGAACTTGTAAACAAGCCCGGTTGCGCAGTCGCGGCGGTGCGGGACGAACAGCTCGCAAGGGCGATCGCAGCAGAATGTGAAAACGGGACTGCCGCAGGGCAGGTAAGGTAAGTAAGGGAGGCTGTATGGCATCGTACGAAAACATCGAAAAACTTTCCGCGCTCTTGGGTGAAAAGGGCACGGGACAGATCGCAAAGACGATTTCCGCAGGAGAGCGCCAGGTAAACGATATTTTGAAACGTCTTGGCGAATTGGAGACGGAAGCGGTCAAAAAGCGCGCAGAGGAAGAGGCACGCGCAAAGGAGGAAGCACGCGCCGCGGCAGAGGCAGAAGCCGCCGCGCTCGCCGCGCAAAAGGCGGCGGCGGAAGCGCGCGCAAAGGAGGAGCAGGAACGCGCCCGCAGGGAGGCGGAGGCCGCTGCAAAGAAGGCGGCGGAGGAAGCCGCTGCGTCCGCACCCGCTCCCGCACCTGCGCCTGCGCCTGCACCCGCGCCTGCGCCCGCACCCGCGGCGCAGCAGCCCGCGCAGCCCGTGCGTCCCGCGCCCGCGCCTTCGCAGCCCGTGCGCAGAGACTTCCGCACCCCCCGTCCGCAGCAGGACGGCGCGCGTCCGCAGACGCAGCAGGGTGCGCGTCCCGTATTCCGTCCCGATCAGCGCCCTTCCCGTCCTCCCTTCAACAGTGCGTCGCAGGGTACCCGCCCGCAGCAGGGGACGCGTCCGCCGTACAATCCCAACCGTCCGCAGGGGCAGGGCTTTGCGCCCCGCACCCCTCGCCCCATGGGCGCAGGGGCAGGCCGTCCCGCCATGCCCGCCCGTCCCACGCCGCCGCCTCCCGCGCCCGTACGCCGCGACTTCCCCGCAAAGAAGTTTGAAAAGACGTACGTAGAGCGCCGCCCGGAGAACAAGCGCGCGCTGCAGAGAAGGCAGGGGGCGACCGTCTCCGACTTCGACGAGGAGAAGAGCGGCTACCGCAAGGCGCGCTTCGGCAAGAAGGGCGCCCGCAAGGAGACGCAGACCATCAAGATCGACCACGCCGTCGTCACCACGCAGGACATTCCCATCAAGGTGCTCTCCGAAAAGCTGGGCATCTCCGCGGTGGAGATCACCAAGCGCCTCTTCAAAGAGGGCGTTATGAAGACGGTGAACGAGTCCATCGACTACGACAACGCGGCGTTCATCGCGCTCGAGCTCGGCATCGACCTCGAGTATAAGCCGGAAAAGACGGCGGAGGACGAACTCATCGCCGAGCACGGCGGAGACGAGGAGAACACGGTCACGCGTGCGCCCGTCGTCACCGTCATGGGACACGTCGACCACGGCAAGACTTCGCTGCTCGATAAGATCCGCGCCACCAACGTCACGGCAGGCGAGGCGGGCGGCATCACGCAGTCCATCGGCGCATACACCGTCTCCTTCGGCGAGGGCAAGAAGATCACCTTCATCGATACCCCCGGTCACGCGGCGTTCACCGCCATGCGTGCGCGCGGCGCAAAGGTGACGGATATCGTCGTGCTCGTCGTCGCGGCGGACGACGGCATCATGCCGCAGACGGTGGAGGCGATCAACCACGCCAAGGCTGCAAACGTGCCCGTCATCGTCGCCATGAACAAGATGGATAAGCAGAACGTCAATCCCGACAGGGTGAAGCAGGGGCTCACCGAACAGGGGCTCGTGCCCGAGGAATGGGGCGGCGAGACCATCATCGTCCCCGTCTCCGCAAAGACGGGCGAGGGCATCGACGACCTGCTTGAAAATATCAACCTCGTTGCCGAGATGCAGGAACTGCGCGCCAATCCCGAGCGGAAGGCACGCGGCGTCGTCATCGAGGCGAAGCTGGACAAGGGCAAGGGCCCCATGGCAAGCATCATCGTGCAAAACGGCACGCTGCGCACGGGCGACAACCTCATCTCGGGTATGACGATGGGGCGCGTGCGCGCCATGATCGACGACAAGGGCAGGACGGTGAAGGAGGCAGGTCCCTCCATGGCTGTCTCCGTCCTCGGCTTGGAGGACGTTCCCAACGCGGGCGACGCCATCTTCGCAGTCGATCAGTCCCTCATGAAGCAGGTACAGGAGGAGCGCAAGAACAAGCAGCGCGAATCCATGATCAAGGAGATGCAAAAGGTCACCCTCGACGACATCTTCAAGCAGGTGGAAGAGGGCAACGTCAAAGACCTCAACGTCATCGTCAAGGGCGACGTGCAGGGCTCGGTGGAGGCGGTCAAGGCTTCGCTTGAAAAGCTCTCCAACGAGGAAGTGCGCGTCAAGGTCATTCACGCGGGCGCGGGCGCCATCAACGAGAGCGACGTCATGCTCGCAGACAGCGCGAACGCCATCATCATCGGCTTCAACGTGCGTCCCGATTCCAAGGCAAAGACGCTTGCAGAGCGCAGCAAGGTGGATGTGAGAAGCTATCGCATCATCTACGAACTGCTCGACGACATCGAGGCGGCGCTCAAGGGGATGCTCTCGCCCAAGTATCAGGAAGTGTATCTGGGCAAGGCGGAAGTCAAGCAGACCTTCCACATCACGGGTGTGGGCACGGTCGCGGGCTGCTTCGTCACGGAGGGCAAGCTCGTGCGCGGCGGCAAGCTGCGCATCTACCGCGACGACGTGATGATCGTCGAGGGCGGCGTCAAGCAGCTCAAGCGCTTCAAGGATGACGCGCGCGAAGTGAACGCAGGCATGGAGTGCGGTTGCGCCATCGAGGGCTTCAACGACATCAAGGTGGGCGACTTCATCGAGTGCTATCTCATCGAGGAGATCAAACAGGCATGACAAAGCGCACCGATCGGCTGGACAGCGAATTTCAGCGGGAGATCGCAGCCATTCTCGCGGGGCCCTTCAAGGACAAGATCCCCGGCGTGCGGGGCATCGTGAGCGTGACGGAGGCAGACGTCGCGCCCGACCTCAAAACGGCAAAGGTGTATCTGAGCGTGTACGCCACCTCCAAGGAAGAGGAGGCAGCCACCTTTGCGCTCATCACGCAGAACGCGGGCTTTATTCGCCGCGAACTCGCCCACAGAATGCGCCTGCGCACCGTGCCCGCGCTCACCTTCCTCAAGGACGGGAGCATGGAGTACGGCTCCAGGATGGACGAGCTCTTCTCCAAGCTGCACAAGGATAATTAAATGAACACGATCCAAGAAATTGCGAACGTATTGCTACAACTCAAGAGCGCGGTGATCTTTACCCACATGCGGCCGGACGGCGACACGCTCGGCTGCGGAATGGCGCTGTCACGCGCTCTTTGCTTTTTGGGCATTCCAAACGAGGTCGTCAACGAGGGCGAGATCCCGGAGCGCTTCCTCTTCCTGCCCTGCATGAAGGAGGTGCGCCGCGCGCCCACGCTGGACGCGGAGGCGTACATCGCCGTCGATTCGAGCGACGAGGCGCGGCTGGGCGAGCTGGAAAAGTGCTTCCGCACGGGCGCAAGGCGCAAGGTGACGGTGAATGTCGATCACCACGTCTCCAACACCCGCTTTGCAAAGTATAACTTCGTGCGCGAGCGTTCGAGCAACTGTGAGAACATGGTGGAGCTCATCGCCGCCATGGGCGTGCCCCTCGACAAGGACATGGCAGATTGCCTCATGATGGGCATGATCACCGATTCGGGCGCCTTTTCGCACAGCGACGTCAACGGCGATACCTTCCGCGCGGCGGCACGCGCCTGCGACGCGGGGGCGGAGGTGAACAAGATCACCTACGAGGTGTTCCAAAAGAAGAGCAAGGCGCGCGCCATGCTGCACGCGGAGACCATCTCGCACCTGCGCTTTCTGTTGGAGGACAGGCTCGCCGTTGCGCTCGTCACGCAGGACGCGCTCGCGCGCCATGCGCTCAAACAGGACGCCACGGAGGGCATCGTGGACTTCGCGCTCACCATCGACACGGTGGAAGTGAGCGTGTGTCTCATGGAGGTCAAGCGCGGGCAGTACAAGGCTTCGCTGCGCTCCAAGGGCAGGGCGAACGTCAACCGCGTTGCCGCCACCTTCGGCGGGGGCGGGCACGTGCTCGCCTCGGGCTGTATGCTCTTCGGCGCATTCGAAGAGGTGCTCGACCGCCTCTCCTACGCCGTCTATCAGCATCTGGAGGACGCATGACGGGCTTTCTCAACGTCAACAAGGCGGTGGGCGCCTCCTCCGCGCACGCGGTGAACAAGGTCAAGTGGCTCACCAAGACGCAGTGCGGACACATGGGCACGCTCGATCCGCTCGCGGGCGGGGTGCTTCCCGTGGGCGTGGGCAACGCCACGCGCCTCTTCAACTACTTTCTCAACAAGAAAAAGACGTACCTCGCGCGCTTTCGCTTCGGCGTGACGACGGACACGCTGGACGGCGAGGGGGAATTGCGCTTTGGCGGAAGCGTTCCCACGCGCGCTGCCATCGAGGGGGCGCTCCCCGCGCTCACGGGCACGCTCATGCAGGTGCCGCCCAAGTACAGCGCGCGCAGCGTTGGGGGAAGGCGGGGCTACGAGCTTGCGCGCAGCGGGGCGCAATTTGAACTGCCCGCCAAGCAGACGCAGGTGTTCTCCTTCCGCCTCGTCGAGGAGACTGCGCCCGACGAATTTTCCTTTGAGATCGTGTGCGGCGGGGGCACGTACATTCGCTCGCTCGCGCGCGATCTTGCCGCGCTCCTGGGCACGAACGGCTACATGAGCGCGCTCACCCGCACGGCGAGCGGCATCTTCACGCTGGAGACGGCGGTTTCGCTCGATGACCTCACAATGGAAAACGTATTTGATCATTTGATCCCCACGGAGTGCGTTTTGCCCTTTCCCGCATACCACGCGGAGGACGAGCGCATCTTCCACGGCGTGCGCGTGCCCTGCTCACTGGGAGACGGGGAATACAAGCTGTATCGCGGGGAGAGCTTCTACGGCATCGCCCGCGCGGAGGCGGGGACGATCAAGGCGGAGACCAAGCTATGTTGAAGTGGTTTGTGCATGAGGCGCCCTGCGCCCTGCTTTTGGGCGGGTTCGACGGGCTGCACCGCGGGCACCGCGTGCTCGTTGAGGCGGCGCAAAAAACGGGGTATCAAGTGGGGCTCACCACCATCTTCGGCGGAAAGGAGGGGGGCGAGCTGTTCACGCTTGCCGAGCGCGAGCGCATCTTCCGCCGCGCGGGGCTCGCCTTTTTTTGGGCGTTCTCCTTCACGCAGGAGATGAAAAATACCCCCGCGCCCGACTTCTTGCAAACGCTGCTTGCCCGCCTGCCCGTAAGGGCGCTCGTGTGCGGGGAGGACTTCCGCTTCGGCAGGGAGGCTGCGGGCACGCCGCAGCTGCTGCAAAGGCTTGCGCCCTGCCCCGTGCACGTGCTCCCGCCCCTGCTTGAAGGGGGTGAGAAGATCTCCGTCTCGCGCATGAAGGAGCTGCTACTATGCGGCGACATGGGCGGGCTGAACGCGCTGCTCGGCGAGGAATATTTCCTTGCGGGCGTCGTCGAACACGGGCGGCAGGTGGGGCGGCAGTACGGCTTTCCCACCCTCAACCTCACCATTCCCGCGGAGAAGTGTTCCCCGCGCGAGGGGGTGTATGCGGGGCATTGCAGGACGCCCGCGGGCGACTTCCCCGCCATTTTGAACGTGGGCGCACGCCCCACCTTCGGCGTGGAGGAGAAGAAGCTCGAAGTGTACCTCAGCGGGTTTTCGGGCGATCTGTACGGCGCGGAAGTGGAGGTGTATCCCACCCGTTTTTTGCGCCCCGTCGTGCGCTTTTCCTCTGCGGAGGAGCTGCGCGCGCAGCTGGAACGCGACAAGCAGTCCATCGTCTGAACGGGGCGGGGGCTGTCACACAAGGAGTAATACGTATGATCAAATTTGGGCCAAGCGGCAATTCGGAGAGCTTTTACGCTGCGGGCTACGCCCACACCGAGCAGGCGGCGGCGTTCGTCAAAGAGCGCGGGCTTGACTGCTTTGAATATTCCTTCGGGCGGGGGGTGCGCATGACGGAGGCGAAGGCGCACGCCATCGGCGAAGCCTTTGCGCGCGAGGGCGTGGAGATCTCCGTGCACGCGCCCTACTTCATCAACTTTGCAAACGCAGACGACGAGATGG